>NZ_DBNGPQ010000099.1:0-51796 GCF_057122925.1 Umezawaea sp.
TGGTGATGAGTGAGTGCTAGTCGGCGGATCAACCCCTAGACCCGAAACCCCAAAACCCCGAAACCCCGTGCGTCGTGGCAGGAGTGCCCTGATTCCTAGCGGTTTCGTGCGGCTCGGTTTCGGGTCAAGGCTCTTACCCGAAACCGGGTTTCGGGTCGCCATGCCTATCAACGCAAGCGGAAACGCCGGGTCGGTCGCCCGCCCTTCTCACCGGCCGGCACCTCTTCCCACGCGCCCAGCCCGGCCGCGGCTACGGCGTCCAGTGGCGTCCCCGGACCCCGGACCGGCCCGGTGCCCCCGTTCCCCGCGCGGCTCCCGCTCCCGGCAGGAGCGGCGCGGGGAGCGCGGTGCGCGACTAGACGACCGGGGTGGACGTGGTGGCGATGAAGTGCGGCTCCATGACGGCACCTCCTTTCCCGCTTTCGGAGAACCGCACGGACCAACGGTGTTCCCAGCGGAAGAGGGCATGCCGAATAAACGTGGGTAAACGATTGTTTCCCCGTTGTCCGTTCATCGCGTCGTCCGCCGGCTGAAACCCGATTTCGGGATCCGCGGGCCCGGCTCTCGTTCTCGCCGATGGGACAACGATGAACCGGCCTGACGGACGTGAGAATGGGTTTCCTGTTTCCGGAGGCGAGCGGAGACAGGAAACGGGCGCCGACCAGGCGGTCAGCCCGGTGCGACGCCCGTGGGATCAGGCACCCGTGCGGCGCAGCGCCTCCGCGAGCACGGCGTGGGCGCTGCCCGCGTGCGGGAGCCGTCCCAGGCGCACGAGGTCGACCGCGTCGGTGAAGGGCACGCGGCGCATCCGCTGGGTGCGGCGGCGGAGCCGGTCGCCCAGCGCCACGCCGTCCGCGCGGAACAGGTGCTCGACGTGGTCGCACACCAGGTCCGCCCCGTGGACGCGGCCGATCCTCGTCCACGCCGCCGCGCACAACCCGGTGCTGTCGGCGAGTTCCCGCTTGGCCGCCGCGGCCGGGTCGACGTCGGCGGTGCGGACCCGGCCGCCGGGCAGGCGCCACTCGGTGCCGCCGTGGGTGTAGACCCACTGGCGGGTGAGGACCACGCGGTCCTGGTCGTCGACGGCCAGGACGGTGACCGACGCGGGCACCACGACGCGCGTGCGCGCCTCGTGCCCCCCGTCCGGTCCGACGACCTCGTCCCGCCGGACCTGGAACGCGGGCGAGGAATGCACCACCACCGACGACAACCGCTGCCACACCGCCACGGCGTCGACGGGACCACTCGGGAGTTCCGCTGTCATGCGATCAATCGAACCACCGCGGAGTTCTCGAAAAGTTCGCGGAAAGCGGCCAATTGATAGACACCGCGCCGCGGGGGCGAAGGCGTTCCGACCGCCCGGTCGGGCGGTCCGCCGCGCCATTCGCACCGCGCTCACGCCCTCTCGGGCGCGTTCTGGTCGGCCTGGCCGACCAACGGGCGTCCACCCGGCCGAACCGCTCCTGCGCCGACCACCCGCACCTCGGGTCCGCGGTGCCGAACCCCCGATCTCAGGCCAAAAACACGCCAAAGTGCGGACATCCGGCCGCGCCGGCGGCGGGCCGTGGAATTCTGGCCGCACTCGTCCGGCACACCGGACGCGCAGCTCGACGGGAGGCGGCGAGCCGGCTTCCCCGCGTCGTGAGGGGTACGCGAGGAGGTCGGCCCGAACCGCTCCCGGATCCGCACCGCGCGGCCCGGCACCAACCACCACGGGAGCCGATCACGGTGAACACCTGCCACGCCGCCGCGGTCGTCGACCGCCTGCGCGCCCGCCTCGGCCTGGCCGAGACCGGATCCTGGACGGACGAGCACCTGACCGCGTTCGTGCGCTACGAGGACAACCCCGCCGTCCACCGCGGACTCCGCGAAGCCGTGTACCGCAGGCGGTTGGCGCTGCTCGCCGACCTGCTCACGCTCCACCTCGACGCCGCCGACCCCGCCGTGCGCCGGGACTGCCTCGACCAGCTCGACCTCCTCGCGCACGCGCCGCGGCACCTGCTCCAGGACGTGCTCTCCGTGCCCGCCTTCGAGGAGTGGCTCGGCGGGCCGCCGGACCCGACCTCGGCCGCGGGCCTCGGCGGGCTGCTCGCCGCCGCCCAGTGCGGTCGGACGGAGCCGGTGGTCCCGTGGTCGGGCCTGGTGGCTCCGCTGCACCTGGGCAGGCTCGTGGTGAGCGGCGCGGGCGGACGGGTCTCGGTGGCCGAGGACGGCACCACGCGGGTCACGACCAGCGGCGGCACGGTGGAGTTCGACCCGCTGCTGGTGCGGCGGCCGCTGCCGGCGGGCACGACGCCCACCTACGTCCTGCCCCAGACCCGGCACAGCGGCTTCGTGCTGGACGGGTTCGACCCCCGCCTCACCGACGGCGTCCTGCCCGCCGAACGCCTCGACGCCGGTCTGCCCAGGGCCCGCGCGTGGATCGACGTGGTCGACTCCGGGTCCTGCCTGCTGTCGTTCCTCGACCCGGCGGCCGGGAACCAGGTGGACCGCACCCTGCGGGTCATGGTCCCCCACCACCAGCCGGACGGCCGGAGGTTCGGCCTGCCCGCCCGCGAGATGATCAGCACCTCGTCCGACTCGACGTCGGGCGCGTTCGGCATCAGCCTCGGCGAGGAGGACCCGCTGAGGATCGCCGAGGCGCTGGTCCACGAGCACGCCCGCACCCGGCTGCGCGTCCTGCGGTGGGAGGTGCCCCTGCACCGGCCGGACCGCCGCCGCTACCCCACGTCGTGGCGCCGCGACGCCGCGCCCATCAGCGACCTGGTGCCGAGGATCGCGGCGACCACCCTGGTCGTCGCACTGCACCACGCCGCGCTGACCGCCGTCGCGGACCACCGGTGGCCCGTCGGGCGCCTCGGTGTCGAGGCGCCCGACGAGGCCGTCCTCGCCCGCACCGCGGCCCGCCGGAGCGACGAGCTGCTGCGCGAGATCAGCCGGGCGCTCATGGCCGACGAGGTGCTGCCGTTCGGCAGGCGGTTCCTGGTGGCGGCCTACGACACGGTCTCGGCGCTGCGCGCTGACCACGCCTGAGCGGGGCGGGACCGGTCAGCGCCGGGTCCACTTCTGGTTGGTCTGGCCGTTGCAGGGCCACGGGGCGGTGCGGGTGCCGTTGGCGGTGCCCTGGCCCACGGCGTCCAGGCAGAGGCCGGACTGGGCGTTGGTGAGCGAGCCGTCCGCGTTGGCGGTCCACCGCTGGTTCGCGGCGCCGGTGCACGGGCGGGCCAGGGTGGTGGTGCCAGGGGTCGTGCCCTCCAGGCAGGTCGACGCCGCCGTGCGCAGTTCCCGCACCGCGGTGGCGGTCCACCGCTGGCTCGCGGCGCCGGTGCAGTCCCACAGCCGGGTCGTGCCCTCGGCGCCGACGTCGAGGCAGCGGCCGGACTGCGTGCCCACCAGCGCGGTGCCCGTGGTGGGGGCGCCGGACAGGACGGCGGCCAGCGGCGGGTACCAGCGGCTCTCGATCTTGCGGATCCCGGTGCCGTCGTTGGGGTGCACGCCGTCGTAGGTGTCGGTCGCCGTGCTGAAGCCGGTCCACTGGTCGACCACGGTGATCGGCGAGCGGGCCGTGGTGTTGGCGGCGGCCCAGCCGGGGATGGCGCTGTTGAGGTCCACCACCCGCTGCGCGCAGGCGGAGCAGCCGGTCGGGTTCATCGGGATGATCTGGGCGACCAGGAGCTTCGTGTCCGGGTTGCTCGCGCGCATCTGGCCGAGGAGCTTGGTGTAGGCGGTGAGGATCGTGGTGGCGGGGATGCCGTTCCACACGTCGTTGGTGCCCAGGTGCATGAGGACGACGTCGGGCAGCGTGGCCGACAGCCAGCCGGGCAGCTGGTTCTCGTCGGCGATCCTGCTGGCCAGGAAACCGCCGTGGCCCTCGTTCTCGCCGTCGTGGGGGAATCCGCAGCCCTGCGCTGGCAGGGTGCCGACGAAGTCGGTGCCGGTCAGCCCGGTGTCCTGGAGGTGCTGCCACAGCAGGGCGCGCCAGCAGCCGGGTGAGCCGGTGATCGAGTCGCCGAGGGCCATGATCCGGACGGGGGCGGCGGCCGAGGCGGGGAGCGACGGGGTCAGGCACGCCGCGAGTGCCAGCAGGACGGCGAAGAGCGCTTTCATGGAAGAGCCTTCCATCGCAGGGACGCGATTCCTCGCCACTGGGGAGTGGTGAGCCGGCAGGCAGTTCCAGGTTAAGCGGTTAACGACGGGGCGACAAGGCCTGGTCGGAAACGGGGCCGGTGCTGGACCTCGGGACCAGCTCGGGGTCGGAGGTCTTGACGTGGCGGGGCTCGCCGCCGCCGATCACGTCGAGCAGCAGGCGCACGGCGGTCGCCCCGCGTTCGGCTATCGGCCTGCGCACGGCGGTCAGCGCGGGCCGCACCAGCCTGCACAGGGCGGAGTCGTCCCAGGCGACGATCGACAGCCGGTCGGGCACGGGGATGCCGAGCTCGTGGGCCACGGCGAGCGCCGACACGGCCATCACGTCGTTGTCGAACACCATCGCGGTCGGCGGTTCCGCACCGGTCAGCACCCGGCGCGTGACGCGGGCCGCGGCCTCGTCGGAGTAGTCGGCGTGCACGGCGCGCGCGTCCCGCAGGCCGAGCCGGGCGGCGGCCTCGGTGAAGGCCTTCGACCTGATCCTGGTGTGCACGAACGTGTCCGGGCCCGCCACGCGGACGATCCGGCGGTGGCCGAGCGCCACCAGGTACTCGACGACCTCGGCCACGGCGGACTCGTCGTCGGTCCACACGCACGGCAGGTCGGGCAGCACGGGTTCGGCGAGGACCACGGTCGGCAGGCCGAGTTCGCGCACGAGGTCGACGCGCGGGTCGTCGGCGCGCAGGTCGGCCAGCAGCACCCCGTCGACGCGCCTGCCCGCCCACCAGCGGCGGTAGGCCTCCAGCTCGGCGGTGGCGTCGTCGGTGACCTGGAGCAGCAGCGCGGTCGGACCGTCGGCGAGCGCGTCCTGGATCCCGGCGATCAGCTGCACGAAGAAGGGTTCGACGCCGAGTTCGCGGGCGGGCCGGTCGACCACGAGCCCGATCGCGTTGGCGCGGCCGTCCGACAGCGAGCGGGCGGCGCTGCTGGGCACCCAGCCGAGCCGGTCGGCGATGTCCATGACCCGTCTTCGGGTCGTCTCCGAGACGCCCGGCCTGCCGTTGAGCGCGTACGACACCGCGCCGGTCGACACACCGGCCGCCTTCGCGATGTCCGAGATGGTCGGACGCTTGTCCCGCACCGACGCCCCCTACCGCTTGTTGATCACGGAAGTCTAGCCCCGGACGACCGGTCCGCACGCCACCCGCGCGAGAGTAGTCTTCGGACGGTCAATCGGTTAAGCACCCTGGGGGTCTCCCGTGCCGTGGTTCGACATGCCCGCCGACCAGCTGGTCTCCTACCGCACGCCCACCGTCGAGCCGGACGGCCTGGACGAGTGGTGGAAGGCCCGGCTGGACGAGGCGCGGGCGGCGGCCAGGCCACCGGTCGTGACACCGCACGAGCCCGAGGCGTACGGCGCGCTGCCGGTCGCGGACGTGGAGTTCTCCGGCGCGGACGGCGACCCGATCCGCGCCTGGTACATCCGCCCGCCCGGCAGCGGCGACGCCCCCCTGCCGACCGTGGTCACGTTCATCGGCTACGGCGGCGGGCGCGGCCTGCCGGTCGAGCACACCCTGCTGCCCAGCACGGGTTTCGCGGTGTTCGTGATGGACACCAGGGGCCAGGGCGGGCGCTGGTCGGTCGGCGCGACCGGCGACCCCGGCGCGGCGCTGGCGGGCCCGGCGCACCCCGGCGTGATGACCAGGGGCATCGAGAGGCCGGAGTCCTACTACTACACGCGGCTGATGGTGGACGCGGCCAGGGCCGTGGAGGTCGTGGCCGGGCTGGACGGCGTCGACCGCGACCGGATCGCGGTCAGCGGCGTGAGCCAGGGCGGCGGGCTGGCGCTCGCCGCCGCCGCGCTCAGCGGCGACCTGGTGAAGCTGTGCCACGCGGACGTGCCGTTCCTGTGCGACTTCCAGCGCGCGATCACGCTCACCGGCAAGGCGCCGTACAGCGAGGTGGCCGACTTCCTGGCCCAGAACGTGCAGCTGGTGACCGCGGCGCTGGACACCCTGCGGTACGTCGACTGCGCGCTGCTGGCCCGCCGGATCACCGCGGAGTGCCTGCTCACGGCCGGGCTGATGGACGACGTCTGCCCGCCGTCGACGGTGTACGCGGCCTACAACGAGATCACGGCCCCCAAGGACATCGCGGTGTTCCCGTTCACCGGGCACTCCCTGCCGCGGGCTCACGTGGAGCGCCAGCTTCGCCACCTGCGGACGGTGCTGGCTCCCTGACGAGCGCGGCGGCCCCGACCAGCCCGGCGTCCACGCCGAGCTGGGCCGGGTGCACGTCGACGTGCCGGATGAAGTCCAGGCCGGGCCACCCCGCGAGCGATCCGGTGACGGCCGGGCCGAGCAGGTCCCACGCCTGCGCCACCCCGCCGCCGATCACCACCCGGTCGACCTCGCACAGCGCGGTGGCGACGGTGATCACCCGCGCCACGGCCTCCCCGGACCGGCGGAACGCGGCCCGCGCGATCGGGTCGCCCGCCCGCGCGGACGCGGCCAGCGACCGGCCGTCCGCGACGCCCGCGGCGAGCCAGCCCCGGTCGGAGGCCCAGCGCACGATGGACGGCCCGCTCGCGATGGCCTCCGAGCAGCCGCGGGCACCGCACGCGCAGAGCGGGCCGCCGGGTTCGAGCACGAAGTGGCCGACGTGCCCGGCGTTGCCGAGCGCGCCGAGGTGGGCCCGGCCGTCGAACACGAACCCGCCGCCGACACCGGTCGACACGACCATGCCCAGCAGCGCGCGGCTCCCCCGGCCCGCGCCGTGGTGGTACTCGGCCAGCGCCATGCAGACCGCGTCCCCGGCCAGCCGCACCGGCACGCCGGGCACCAGCGCGGAGACCCGGTCGACGAGCGGGAACCCGCGCCAGCCGCGGATGTTGACCGGGCTGACGGTGCCCGCGCGGACGTCCATCGGCGCCGCGCTGGCGATGCCCACGCCGACCACGTCGTGACCGGCGGTCAACCCGACCAGCACGACCTCCAGCGCCCGCCACACCTCGTCGCCGTCACCGGGCGGGGTGGCGGCGGACCTGCGGTCCACCACCGTCCCGTCCGGCGCGACGAGCGCGGCGGCCAGCTTCGTGCCGCCCACGTCCACGGCGAGTGCGAGATCGAACGTCAGCGCCATGCGGCTCACCTCGTCGGGTGGAGGGCTCCGGCGAAGTCACCCGGTGAGCACCACCGGATCAACGCCGCGTTTCGGGGGACGTCAGAGCAGGCGCTCGACCTCGGCCAGCTCGTCGGGGTCGAACTCCAGGTTCGCGGTCGCCGCGACCGTGTCCTCCAGCTGCGCCACGCTGCTCGCGCCCACGAGGGCCGAGGTGACCCGGCCGCCCCTCAGCACCCACGCGATGGCCATCTGGGCCAGCGTCTGCCCGCGCCGCTTCGCGATGTCGTTCAGCGCCCTGACCTTGCCGAGGGTCTCCTCGGTGAGCCGGTCGGAGGTGAGGAACGGGCTGTCGGACGCCGCGCGGGAGTCGGCCGGGACGCCGTTGAGGTACCGGTCGGTCAGCAGGCCCTGCGCCAGCGGCGAGAACACGACCGACCCGGCGCCGACGGTGTCCAGCACGTCCTGGAGGCCGTCCTCGATCCACCGGTTCACCATGGAGTACGACGGCTGGTGGACCAGCAGGGGCGTGCCCAGCTCGCGCAGCACCCGCGCCGCCTCGGCGGTCTGCTCCGGTGAGTAGTTGGAGATGCCGACGTAGAGCGCCTTCCCCTGCCGCACGGCCGAGTCGAGCGCGCCCATCGTCTCCTCGATCGGCGTCTCCGGGTCGGGCCGGTGGCTGTAGAAGATGTCCACGTGCTCCAGGCCGAGGCGGCCGAGCGACTGGTCCAGCGAGGACAGCAGCGACTTGCGCGAGCCCCACTCGCCGTACGGACCGGCCCACATCCCGTAGCCCGCCTTGGTGGAGATCACCAGTTCGTCGCGGTAGGGCCGCAGGTCGCGGCGGAAGTGCCTGCCGAAGTTCTCCTCGGCCGAACCGGGCGGCGGGCCGTAGTTGTTCGCCAGGTCGAAGTGCGTCACACCGAGGTCGAACGCCCGGCGCAGCACGGCCCGCTGGACGTCGGTGGTCCGGTCTCCGTCGCCGAAGTTGTGCCACAGACCGAGCGACACCGCGGGCAGCTTGAGCCCGCTGCGGCCGACTCGGCGGTAGGGCATGTCGTCGTAGCGCGTGTCCGCGGCGGCGTGGGTCACGGTTCTCCTCAGGGGGTGGGCGCGGGAGCACTGCTGCCCCGCTGGACGAGCACGGCGGCCGGTGACCACCGCTGCGCGACGGGCGCGCCGTCGATCAGCTCCAGCACCGACTCGGCGACCGAGGTGCCGAACTGGTGCACGTCGACGCTCATCGTGGTCAGCGCGGGCGAGGCCAGCCTGCACAGCGTCGAGTCGTCCCAGGCGAGCAGGCTCAGCTCGGTGGGGACGGCGACGCCGAACTCCTTGGCCGCGTTCAGCCCGGCCACGGCCATCACGTCGTTGTCGTAGAGGATCGCCGTCGGCCGCCGCTCGCGGGTGAGCAGCGCGGCCGTGAGCTTCGCGCCGGACTCCTCCGAGTAGTCGCCCTCCAGCACCACCGGCTCGACGCCCGCCGCGTGGCAGCCCGCGAGCAGCGCCGCCGAGCGGGCACGGGTGTGCAGCAGCTCCCCCGGTCCGCTGATCCGCGCGATGTGCCGGTGCCCCAGCTCCAGCAGGTGCGCCAGCGCCTCCTCCATCGCCCCGGCGTCGTCGGAGCGCACAGCGGGCACCGGGAGGTCCGGCGACGGCTCGCCGACGACGATCGTGGGCAGCCCGACCTCGCGCAGCACCGCCAGCCGGGGGTCGTCGACCGTCCGGTTGACCAGCAGGACGGCGTCCACCAGGTGCTGCGCGGCCCACCGGCGGTACGCGGCGGTCTCGGCGTCGTGCGCCGCCACCACGTGCAGCAGCACGGACAGCCCGCGCTCGGACAGGCGCTCCTCGATGCCCGCGATGAACTCCATGAAGAAGGGTTCGGCGCCGAGCAGCCGGGCCGGGCGGGCGAGCACCAGCCCGACCGCGCCGACCGACTCCGTCGGGGTGGCTCCCATTCAGGACCTGACCGCGGGGGTCACGAGGCCGTTGGCGCAGCGCAGGACGTGCGGCGCGGCGAGCACGGCCGGGTCGGCCAGCACGGCGGCCGTGCGCACCAGGAACGAGCGGGTCTCCCCCGCGAGCATCGGCACCAGCATCTCCTCGACGACGGCGTCCGGGGCCACCCGGTCGGCCAGCAGGGCGACGTCCCGCGCGAACGACGTGGCGCGCACGTCGACGCGGTAGCCGCCGGTCACGGCCTCGACCCGCGCGCTGAGCGGGGCCGGGGCGTAGGACAGGTCGCGGTCCTCGGCGAAGAGGTGGACGGCGCGCACGTCGGCCGTGGTGGCCACCAGCACCTCTCCTTCCGGGTCGTTCGGGGTGACCAGTGGCTCGGTCGGCTCGATCAGGGCCGCGGTCCGGGCCCGCACCGCGAACGCGAGCCTAGTCGCCTCCAGCACGTCGCCGCCGAAGGTCAGCCGTTCCAGCGCCACCTCGCCGGACCACTCCTCGTCGTGGTCGTTCACCGCGACCAGCACCAGCCGCCCGTCCCTCGGCTGGAACGTCAGCAGCCGGGGCGCGAAGGCGTGCCGCAGCGAGTACCAGAGCGGCTTGGGCCGCTCGTCGCCGTCGACCGCCGCCCACGACGTCGCGGGCCAGCAGTCGTTGAGCTGCCACACGACCGCGCCCGCCGTGCGCGGCCACCAGGACCGGAAGTGCTCGACGCCGAACGCGACCGCGCGGGCCTGGTTGAGCTGGGTCGCCCAGTGCCAGTCGGAGAAGTCCTCGGGCACGGGCAGGTGGGCGGCCAGGCCGCGGTCGAGCTTGCCGTTGCCGTCCTCGGCCTTCTGGTGCAGCAGGAACGTCGGTGAGGTCGACGTCAGCGGCTCGTCGTGCACCCAGTTCGTGAGCGTGGCCCACGTCGGCGGCCCCTGGAAGCCGAACTCGGAGCAGAAGCGCGGTACGTGGTCGAGGTAGTGGGTGTAGTCGAGCCGGTTCCACACCTCCCACTCGTGCCGCGTGCCGTGGTCGGGGTCGTTGGGGTGCACGTCGCCGGGGCTGTACGGGCTGCCCGGCGAGTAGTGCCGGGTCGGGTCCAGCTCGGCCACGATCGCGGGCAGCAGCTCGGTGTAGTACCCCAGCCCCCAGGTGCGGCCCGCGAGCTGCTCGGCCCAGCCCCAGTCGGCGAAGCCCCACAGGTTCTCGTTGTTGCCGTTCCACAGCGCCAGCGACGGGCGGCCGACGAGCCGGGCGACGTTCTCGCGCGCCTCGGCCTCGACCTCGCCGCGCAGCGGCTCCTCCTCGGGGTAGGAGGCGCAGGCGAACGGGAAGTCCTGCCACACCAGCACACCGCGCTCGTCGCACACGTCGTAGAAGTCGTCGGTCTCGTAGATCCCGCCGCCCCAGATCCGCAGCAGGTTCAGGTTCGCGCCCACGGCCTGGTCGACCCGGCGGGCCAGCCGGTCGCGGGTGATCCGGGTGAGGAAGTGGTCGTCCGGGATCCAGTTGGCGCCCTTGGCGAACACGCGCTTCCCGTTGACCACGAAGGTGAACGGGGTGCCGATCTCGTCGGGCTCGGTGTCGACGGTGATGGTGCGGAAGCCGATCCGCTGCTCGGCGGAGTCGACGACCTCGCCGTCCGCGAGCAGCTCGACCTCCAGGTCGTAGAGGGGCTGCGGGCCGTACCCGACCGGCCACCACAGCTCCGGGTCCGGCACGACGACGGTGACCGCGGCGGCACCGCCGTCCACCCGCACGCGCTCCGAACGACCGGCCACGGTGGCCACCAGCACGAGGTCTTCCCCGCCCTCGACGTCCACCCGCACCTCGACGCGGCCCTCGCCGTCGACCGTCACCAGCGGGCGCACGGACGCGAGCCTGGCCGTCGACCACCGCTCCAGCCGGACGGGCTTCCAGATGCCCGCCGTCTGGAGGTCGGGCCCCCAGTCCCAGCCGAACGAGCAGGCCATCTTGCGGACCATGTTGAACGGGTGCGGGTACGCGTGGTCGCGCCAGCCCAGCTCCGCCTCGACCTCCTCGGCGTGGGCCAGCGCGGACCGGAAGGTGACCACCAGGTCGTTCGAGCCCGCCCGCAGCACGTCCCGCACGTCGAACCGGTAGCCGCGGTGCATGTTCCGCACCGATCCGAGCGGCACGCCGTTCAGCTCGACCTCCGCCACCGTGTCGAGACCGTCGAAGACCAGGTCGACCCGCTCGCCGTCGGCGGGGGCGTCCGCGTCGAACGCCAGCGCGTAGCGCCAGTCGGCGCGGTGCACCCAGGCCAGCTCCTCCTCGGCGCGGTCGAGGTAGGGATCGGGGATCAACCCGGCGGCCAGCAGGTCGAGGTGGGTGCTGCCGGGCACCTCGGCGGGCACGCTCACACCCCGGACGGCCTCGGGCACGTCGCCCGACACCGCGCTCAGGTGCCACCCGTCGTGCAAGGTCTGGTGGATCATGGGGTCCCCGCTCCACGAAGTGACTCGAAACCAGGTCGATTCTTACGTCGGCAACTAAAGTAAGTCAATGATGGTGCTCCGACGACCGACAGGGATGTAGCTCACCGTGCCTTCCGCACCCTTCGCCTCGAACCCCGACCACGCACACCTGCGCGCGGCGGGGGTGAGCCTCGCCCTGGACCTGTCCGGCGACACCCTGCCCAGGGTGCTGCACTGGGGTGCCGACCTCGGCGAGAACGCCTCGTTCGCCGCGCTGCGCACCACGACGCAACGGCAGCCGATCGGCAACTCGATCGGCGGCCCCGTCGACGTCGCCGTGCTGCCCGAGCAGTCCGCAGGCTGGCTCGGCACGCCCGGCCTGGTCGGCAACCGCGCGGGCCGCGACTTCTCCACCGCCTTCCGCGTCACCGCCACGTCGGTGTCCGACGGCGGCGTGGTCGTGCGCGCCGAGGACACCGCCGCGGCGCTCGCACTGGAGCTGACCGTCGAGCTGACCGCCGCGGGCCTGGTCCGCCAGCGGGCGGTGCTGACCAACACCGGCGGCTCGCCGTTCGCGGTGGACGCGGTGAACCTGACCCTCCCGGTGCCGCCGGAGGCCGTGGAACTGCTCGACTTCACCGGTCGCCACCTGCGGGAGCGCGCACCGCTGCGCACCGCGTTCACGCAGGGCCTGCGGATGAGGGAGAACCGCACGGGCCGCACCGGCTACGACTCGGCGTACCTGCTCGCCGCGGGCACGGAGGCGTTCGGCCACCGCACCGGCGAGGTCTGGGCCGTCCACACGGCGTGGTCCGGCAACCACCGCACGTTCGCCGAGCGGACCTTCCACGCCGTCTCCCTGCTCGGCTCCGGCGAACTGCTGCTGTCCGGCGAGGTCGAACTGGCGCCCGGCGAGTCCTACACGTCGCCGTGGCAGTACGGCTCCTACGGGGCGGGCCTGGACGAGGTCTCCGCCCGCTTCCACGACGACCTCCGCGCCCGCCCCCAGCACCCGTCCAGCCCCCGCCCGGTGGTCGTGAACACCTGGGAGGCCGTCTACTTCGACCACGACCTGACCCGGCTGAAGGACCTGGCCGACGCCGCGGCGGCCGTCGGCGGCGAGCGCTTCGTCCTCGACGACGGCTGGTTCGGCTCCCGCCGCGACGACCGGCGCGGTCTCGGCGACTGGTACGTCTCCGACGAGGTGTGGCCGGACGGCCTGGGCCCGATCATCGACCACGTCACCGGCCTCGGCCTCCAGTTCGGCCTCTGGGTCGAACCGGAGATGATCAACGAGGACTCGGACCTCGCCAGGGCCCACCCGGACTGGATCATGGCCCCCGGCGACCGCCTCCCCGGCGCGGCCCGCAACCAGCAGGTGCTGGACCTCGCCCGCCCGGAGGCGTTCCGGTACGTCTTCGACCGCCTCGACGACCTGCTGTCCACCTACGACATCTCCTACCTCAAGTGGGACCACAACAGGGACCTGGTGGAGGCGGGCCACCGCCCGACGGGCCGCGCGGGCGTCCACGGCCAGACCCTCGCGACCTACCGCCTGCTGGACGAACTGCGCGCCCAGCACCCCACCGTGGAGATCGAGTCGTGCTCCTCCGGCGGCGGTCGCGTGGACCTCGCCATCCTCCAGCGCACCGACCGGGTCTGGGTCTCCGACTGCATCGACGCCCTGGAACGGCAGAGCATCCAGCGCTGGACCAACACCCTCGTCCCGCTGGAGCTGATGGGCACCCACGTGGGCTCGGGCACCTCCCACACCACCCACCGCAGGCACCCGCTCGACTTCCGCGCGGGCACCGCCCTCTTCGGCCACTTCGGCATCGAGTGGGACCTCACCAAGGCATCGGAGGAGGACCGCACCCGCCTGGCGGAATGGGTGGCCCTGTACAAGGAGGTGCGCGGCCTCCTGCACACCGGCACGGCCGTGCACGCGGACCACCCGGACCCGGCGTACCACGTCCACGGCGTGGTCGCGAAGGACGGCACGGACGCCCTCTACGCCATCGTCGCCACGGACACCTCCGCCTACTACCCCACCGGCCCGGTGCGCCTCCCCGGCCTGGACCCGGAGAGGACCTACCACGTGCGCCCGCAGGCACCGGGCGACGTCCCGGACGGCAACGCCGTCCGGTGGGGCGTGCGGCTCCCGTGGTGGACCGACGAGGGCATCACCACGACCGGCCGCGCGCTGGCGGTGGCGGGGGTCCAGGCTCCGGTCCTGTTCCCGGAGCGGTTGGTGCTCGTCCGAGCCACGGCTCGTTAGGGAGCCGCGGCTCGTCAGGGAGAGGTGCGAGTTCCAGCGTGGTGTGGCCGAGGTGACGTGGGGCCCCTCGATTCGACCCTTTGCCGGGCCAAGAAGGGCAGGTGGGAAGCCCTCAGCCCGACAAAGGGTCGAATCCCCCGAGTAAAACCGGCCACGCTTCCAGGCACCACGTGCCGGTTCGCAGGTCGCAAGGCCTACCACCCGCCTTGCCTGCCCTTCCTCACCCAGAGGACCACGTCCCGGCGAAGTGATCGTACGAAGCAGCGGCCCCCGCGGCCTCCACCACCTCCCGCCCAACGGAGAACTCCCTCCCCCTGGCAGAGGGATCGGGGGAGGCAGCGGCCAGCAGCTTCGTGTACGGGTGCCGGGGCTCCAGGATCACCTGGTCGGCAGGCCCCCGCTCCACCACCCGCCCCCGGTACAGCACCAGGATCTCATCGGAGAAGTGCCGAGCCGTGGCGAGATCGTGGGTGATGTACAGGACCGCCAGGTCCTCCTCCCGCTGCAACCGCGCCAGCAGCGTCAACACCCCCAACCGGATCGACACGTCCAACATGGACACCGGCTCGTCCGCCACCACGATCTCCGCCCCTGGAGCCAACGCCCGTGCGATGGCCACCCGCTGCCGCTGCCCACCGGACAGCTCGTGGGGCCGCCGCGACGCGAACTCCGGCGGCAGCGCCACCCGCTCCAGCAGCTCCCGCACGAGAGCCGCCGTCTCCGCACCCCCTCGGGCCCTCCCGTGCAGGGCCAGCGGCCGGGCCAGGTGGTGCTCCACGGTGTGGAACGGGTTCAACGAGGCGAACGGGTCCTGGAACACCATCTGCACGCGGTGCCGGTACTCGCGGTCCGCCAGCACGGCCCCGTCCCCGACCACGATCTCCCCGGACGACGGCTTCTCCAACCGGGCGATCATGCGGGCGATGGTCGACTTCCCCGACCCGGACTCGCCCACCAGCGCGACCGTCCGCCCTGCCGACAGCGTGAACGACACCCGGTCCACCGCCCGCAGGACCGAGCGCCGCAACCCGTTCCGGACCGAGAAGTCCTTCACCAGCTCCCGAGCTTCCAGCGCGCTCATCGCACCCCTCCGTCCAGCGCGGGCGTCCCGCGCACGAACGACCCGCGGTCCCCGGTGAGGCTCGGGAACGAGTCGAGCAGCTCGCGCGTGTACGGGTGCCGGGGCCGGAGGTTCAGCTCCTCGGCCGTGTCCAGCTCCACGACCTCCCCGTCCCGCATCACCGCGATCCGGTCCGCGATCTCCAGCAGCAGCGGCAGGTCGTGCGTGATGAACACGACCGCGAACCCCAGCGAGTCGCGGAACTTCAGGATCTCCAGCAGGATCCCCCGCTGCACCACCACGTCCAACGCCGTCGTCGGCTCATCCATGATCATCACCTGCGGGTCGAGCAGCAGCGCCATCGCGATCATCACGCGCTGCCGCATCCCGCCGGACAGCTCGTGCGGGTAGGCCCCCAGCCGGGCCGGGTCGACCCCGACCAGCCTGAACACCTCGACGCACCGCGCCCGCCGCTCCTCCCGCGACATCTCCGGCCGGTGCGTCAGCAGCACGTCGTCGAGCTGGGCCGCCACCGACGTGACCGGGTTCAGCGCGTTCATCGCCCCCTGGAACACCATCGACAGCTTCGACCACCGGAACGCCCGCAGCTCCTCCACGCCGAGCCCGAGCACGTCCACGTCGGTCCCGTCGCGGTCGTGGAACGTCACCGCCCCGGACGTCACCTCCGCGGGCGGCTCGTGCAGCCGGCTGACCGCGTACGCCAGGGTCGTCTTCCCGCACCCGGACTCGCCCGCCAACCCCAGGACCTCCCCGCGCCGCAACGTCAACGACACGTCCCGCACGGCGTGCACGGGCTTCTCCCCCTGGTACACCACGGACAACCCCGACACCGTCAGCACCGCGTCGTCCTCCCCGCGCGAAGCGGGGGCGGCGGCCACCGTCGAGGCCACCTTCCCCGGCTTCCGCGGCACGTCCCGCAGCTTCGGGTTGATGATCTCGTCGATCGAGAAGTTCACCAGCGACAGCCCGCACCCGAACAGCGCGATCACCAGGCCCGGCGGCACGAACCACCACCAGGCCTCGCGCTGGAGCGCGAACCCGTTCTGCGCGTAGTACAGCATCGTCCCGAGCGTCGACGAGTTCGAGGCGCCGAGCCCGAGGAACGACAGCCCCGCCTCGCTCAGGATCGCCAGCACCACCGCGAACACGAACTGCGACGCCAGCACCGGCAGCAGGTTCGGCAGGATCTCGACGGTGATCACCCGCCAGGCCCTCTCCCCCGCCACCCGCGCCGCGGCCACGTAGTCACGGTTCCGCAGCGACAGCGTCTGCGCCCGCAGCACACGGGCCGACGCCGCCCACCCGGTGATGGCCAGCACGATCGCGATCGTCCACGACCCGCGCTGCGCGGCGGGGACGAACCCGGCGATCACGATCACCAGCGGCAGGCCGGGGATCACCAGCATCACGTTGGAGAACAGCGAGAACGCCTCGTCGACGATCCCGCCCGCGTAGCTGCCGACGATCCCGAAGATCGCGGACAGCACCGTGGCCAGCACCCCGACGACCAGGCCGATCTGCAACGACCCCCTGGTGGCGTAGGCGATCTGCGCCACCACGTCCTGCCCGGTCTGGGTGGTGCCGAGCCAGTGCTCGGCACCGGGCGGGGTGAGGCCGGCGTCCCGCACGGTGTTCGGGTCGCCGACCACGAGCGGCCCGACGAGCCCGAGGAGCACGACGCCCCCGATGAGTCCCAACCCGACCGCCAGCTTGGGCGACCAGCGCGGCAGCACCCGCCGCTTCACGTCCGCCGTGGACATAGTCAGCCGCTCCTCATCCACCGCTGACGCGGGTTCGGGGGTCGATCAGGGTGTAGAGCAGGTCCACCACGAGGTTCGCGCCGAGCACGGCGACGGTGATGACCAGGAAGATCCCCTGCATCAGGGCGTAGTCGTTGTTCTGCACGGCCTGGAGCAGCTTCGAGCCGATGCCGGGGTAGGAGAAGACCTGCTCGGTGATGATCGAGCCGGACACCACGAACCCGAGGGAGGTGGCGAACCCGGCCACCGACGGGAGCACGGCGTTGCGGGTGGCGTACCGGATCATGATCCTGCTGTCCCGCAGCCCCTTGGCCCGCGCGGTGAGCACGTAGTCCTCGGACATCGCCGACACCATCATGTTGCGCATCCCGAGCAGCCAGCCGCCGACCGACGACACGACGATCGTCAGCGCGGGCAGCGTCCCGTGGTAGACCGCCGACGACAGGAACTCCGCGTCCCACGAGGGCGTGAGCACCACGTCGTAGCCGCCGGTGAGCGGGAACCAGCCGAGCGCGGACGCGAACACCGCCACCAGGATCAGCGCGAGCCAGAAGTACGGCACCGCCGACAGCACGGTCGTCGCGGGCACGAGCGAGTCGAGCCACGTGCCGCGCTTCCAGCCGACCAGCGCGCCGAGCGCGATGCCGACCAGGAACGACAGCAGCGTCGCGATCCCGACCAGCACCACCGTCCACGGCAGCGAGGACGCGATGACCTCGGACACCGGCGCCGGGAACGCGCTCACCGAGACGCCGAGGTCACCGCGGACGATGTTGCCCAGGTAGGCGAGGTACTGGCTCACGACCGACTCGTCACCGCCGGTGCCGAGCAGCAGCTCGAACGACCTCCGCGCCGCCGGGTCGATCGACCCGCCGCGCTGCTGGAGCTTCGCCAGCAGGATGTCGACCGGGTTGCCCGGCATCAGCCTGGGGATGACGAAGTTCAGCGTGAGCGCCGCCCACAGGGCGACCAGGTAGAACGCGAACTTCCGCGCGTAGTACCTCATCGGTGCGCTTCCCCCGGTCCCGCGCGCCTCACCTGCCCGCGGGCTTGAGCTTGAGGAAGACCTCGGAGTTCTCCGGCCGCGACCACACGGCGGGGAAGGCGTAGAGGTCGTCCTCGGTGGGCCAGCCGGTGAACTTCTCGGCGTTGTACTCGCTGGCCGTGCCGCCGGTGAGGATCGGGATGTAGGGCATGACCTCCTCGATGCGCGTCTGG
This sequence comes from Umezawaea sp., assembly GCF_057122925.1. Lineage (NCBI taxonomy): Bacteria > Bacillati > Actinomycetota > Actinomycetes > Pseudonocardiales > Pseudonocardiaceae > Umezawaea > Umezawaea sp. The sequence continues at coordinate 17,923 of NZ_DBNGPQ010000099.1, forward strand.
ATCACGTCGAAGTGCGGCTGCCGGGCGGCGGCGTCCTTCGGGTCGATCCTCTTCAACGACGCCAGCGCGGCGTCGAGCGCGGCGTCCTTCATCCGGCCGAAGTTCGGGTTCGCGATCTCGCCCGCGGGCGCGGTGGTCGCGCTGCTGAAGAAGTAGCTGTAGGTGTAGAACGGGTCGGGCGCGGGGCCCTGCTGGACGGCGTCGATCAGCAGCTCGTACTGGCCTCGACCGCGGGCGTCGGACCACTCGTTCCAGGACAGCTGCTGCGGGGTGATCTTGATCCCGACCTGCTGGAGCTGCTGGCCCATCGTGTCCACGGCGGTGATGTAGTCGGTCCACCCCGCGACGACCTTGACCGTCAGCTCCAGCGGCTCGCCGTCCTTCGCGTAGATCCCGTCGCCGCCCCTGGTGTACCCGGCGCCCTCCAGCAGCCCGGTCGCCCTGGCCACGTCCGGGCTCATCGGCGCGGTCCTCTCCTTCAGCTTGGCCGAGACGACGCCCTCGTCCCGCCGCACCAGCGCGAAACCGGGCGAGACCTCGCTGGCGGTGCCCTCGAACGCCAGCGCGTTCACCTGGGAGCGGTTGACGCCGTAGTAGATCGCCTTGCGCACGGCGGGGTCGGTCTGCGCGCCCGTGCAGCCCAGCTCGGCGTTGGAGCAGGTGAACAGCGCGGCCTGGTTCATCGGCGTGATGATCGCCTTGTAGCCGGGGTAGTTCTTCTCCACGTTCTCGATGTCCGGCACCGGCCCGGTCTGCCAGTCGACCTGCCCGGCCTTCAGCGCGTCGGCACCGGCCTGGTTGCCCGACAGCGACAGGTAGCGGATCTTCTTCACGGCCGGCTCGCCCGCGTAGTAGCCGGGGTTGGCCTTGAGCGTGAACGCCTGCGGCTTGAACTCGTCGAGCAGGAACGGCCCGGTGCCGACGGGCGACTTCACCGGGTCGGTCGCGGGTGTCGCGATGTCCTTCCACAGGTGCTCGGGGACGATGAAGATCTTGCCGAGCACCTGCGGGCCCTCCATGAAGGCGGGCTCGTCGAACGCCACCACCACGTGGGTGTCGTCGACCGCGGTCGCCCGGCCCTGGTAGCCGGTGGAGTTCATCGTCTTGTTCTTGGTGATCATGTCGAGCGTGAACACCACGTCCTTCGCGGTGAACCTCTGCCCGTCGGACCACGTGGCGTCGTCGCGGAGCTCGATCGACAGCTCGGTGCCCTCGGCGTTCCAGGAGAAGGACTTGCCGAGCCTGGGCCGGGGCTCGACGTCCTTGATGACGTTGAAGAAGAACAGCGGTTCGAAGATCGTGCCCGGTCCGTCGATGAGCGTCGGCGAGAACGGGTTGAAGTTGACCTGGTAGTCACCCGACTGGCCGGTGTAGACGACGAGGGTGTCCGCGTCGGCCGAGCGACCGCTGCCGGAGGACCCGCACCCGGCGGCGATCAGGGCGACCACGGCCAATCCCGCCGCCGCGACGCGGGAGCGCTGTGCCTTCAGGAACATCGTTGATCCTCTCCTGGCTGGGTGGCAGCGACCGGCCGTCGACGCGCGAGTCGCTGCGGTGGGAAGATTGTTAAGTCAGTGAAGAAACGAAGTCAATACCTCTGGCCCGCTCCGGTGCTACCGCCGATCGGTCCTGTCGCCGCCGGCCGCTTGCTACCCTTCGACCGTTGAACGAAGTAAGTGCTGGCCACACCACGGAGGACCAGTGACCGGTCAGGCCCGGACGACGCTGCACGCGAGCAGCAAGGCGGCGGTGCTCGACGTCATCCGCGCGGCGGGCACGATCAGCCGGGTGGGCCTGATCAACGCCACCGGCTTCACCGGCGCCACGATCTCCACGGTCGTCCGCAGGCTCATCGACGAGGGCCTGGTCCTGGAGACGGGGCGGGCCGAGTCGACGGGCGGCAAGCGCCGGGTGCTCCTCCAGCTCAACCACGCCTCGCGCTACGCCATCGGCGTCCACCTCGACCACGCGGGCATCACCTACGTGCTCACGAACCTGGGCGGCGCCGTCGTCGCCCGCATCACCAGGCCCGGCGCGGGGGCCCAGGAGCCGCCCGAGGTGGTCGCCAGGATGGCAGCCGAGGTCACCGCCCTGGTGGCCCGCGTCGGCGTCGACCAGGACCGGGTGCTGGGCATCGGCCTCGTCTCCCCCGGTCCCCTCTCGGCGGCCACCGGCATGGCGCGGACCCCACCGCCGATGCGCCGGTGGGAGGACTTCCCCCTCGACCAGGCGCTCGCGGGCGCGACCGGCCTGCCGGTCCTGCTGGACAACGACGCCACGGCGGCGGCGCTGGGCGAGCACTGGTCGGGCGGCATCGGCGGCACGTCGACGTCCGCCGCCCTCTACATGGGCTCCGGCATCGGAGCGGGCCTGGTCATCGGCGGCATCACCTACCGCGGCACCAGCGGCAACGCGGGCGAGATCGGCCACACCTGCGTGGACGCCCTCGGCCCCGAGTGCTGGTGCGGCGCGCGGGGGTGCGTGGAGAGCCTGGCGGGCCCGGCGGCGGTGGTGGCCGCGGCGCGGGCGGACCAGGTCCTGGCCCGCATGGTGGGCCTCACCGGCACGAAGCGCTCCCGTCCCTCGGTGGCGGCGGACTTCGCGGCGGTCAGCCGCGCGGCCAGGCGCGGCGAACCGCAGGCGCTGGCGATCCTGGAGCGCTCGGCGCGGTACATCGCCGTCGCGGCGCGGACGCTCGCCAACCTCGTGGACCTGGACGTCCTGGTCCTCACCGGTCCCGGTTTCGCCGTCGCGGGCTCGGTGTACCTGCCGATCGTCGAGGAGGAACTGGACCGGGCCTTCTTCGCCAGGGCGACCCACCGGGTGGACGTGCGCCTGTCCCGCTCGGCGGCGACGGCACCGGCCATCGGCGCGGCGGCGATGGTCCTCCAGTCGGAGCTGGTGCCGCTGCACGAGGGCATGCGCCTGCCGGAGAACCTCTCGGCGGCCGAACCGGCGTTCCTCACCCCGCCCAGCGCCTGACCACCGGTTCAGTGGTGGTGGTGGCCGGGCACCATCGCCGTGTACACGCACCCGTCGGCCTCGGCAGGCTCCGGTGACAGGGCCGTGGCGTCCACCGGCGTGCAGTGCAGGTACCGCAGGCCCAGCCGCTCCAACCCCGTCGTGGCGCTCAGCGCGAACCCGTCGCCGAACGCGAAGTCGGGGTTGTCGGTGACCTGCCCGGACGCCAGCGCCGCCTTCCACGACTCCTGGAAGTCCTTCATGCGCCCGGCCTGGAACACCACCAGCCCCAGCTTCTCGTAGGGAGCGACGGAACAGGTCCCCCACTCGGCCACGAACGGCGCGTACAGCTCCGCCCGCAACGGCCCCACGAACTCGGCGAACTCCTCGACGGACGCGGTGCGCACCGGCGCGCACTCCCCCGTCCTGGCGTGCACCCACGTCCCGACCCCGGCGGCCGACCCGGTGTCGGGGTCGACGGCGGAGCACGCCGCCGACCCCGACACCAGAGCCGCGATCACCAGGGTCACACCGAGCCGCACGACGCCCCGTTGAGGGTGAACGCGCCGGGGCTCGCCGGGGTGCCGGACGCGGCCCCGTTGAACCCGAAGCTGATCGAGCCGCCCGCCGGGATGGAGGTGTTCCAGCTGACGCCCTTGGCCGTGGCCGTCCCACCGGACACCGCGACGTCGGCCGACCAGGCGCTGCTGATCGTCTGCCCGCTGGGCACGTCCCACACCAGCGACCACGGGCTCACCGGGCTCGTCCCGGTGTTCTTGACGACCACGTTCGCCGTGAACCCGCCCGACCACACGCTCGGCGTCGTGTACGTGACCGCGCACGTCCCCGGCGAGGAGCCCGGCAGGGTCGTCACCGACACCGCGGACGACGGCGGTGACGTGTTGCCCGCGGCGTCCTTCGCCACCACGTAGAACGAGTACGCCGTCGCACCGGTCAACCCGGTCACCGACGCCGACGGCGAGGTGGTCGACGCGACCAGCACGTCGGTCGCCCCGGCCTCCCGGTACACCTGGTACCCCGTGACGCCGACGTCGTCCGTGGCGGCGGGCCAGGACAGCGCCACCGAGTTGGCGGCGGCCGTGGCCGTGGGGGTGCCGGGGGCGCTGGGCGCCGTGGTGTCGCCGGGGTTCCCGCCGCCACCGTTGAACACCACGTCCGAGCAGCTGTAGAACGCCTCCGGGCTGTCCGACCGCTGCCAGATCGAGTAGATCACGTGCCTGCCGGACTTGTTCGGCAGCGTGGCGTTCCAGGAGTACTCGCCGTTGCCCAGGGGCGGGTTCACCACCGTGTTGAACGGCGCGGCCTCCAGGTCCGACCACCGGAGCGGCTGGTTGGGGTTGTAGCCGTCCTTCGTGACGTACTGCTCCCACGTGCCGGGGTGCGGGGCCCACGCGTTGTACTTGATCGTGATCGTGGAACCCGCCCGCAACGACGTGGTGGGCCAGTCGCTGCGGCCGAGGTTGTAGGCGTCGAACTTGGTGGTGGGGCCGCACAGCTTGCCGTCACCGATGATCTCCCGGTGCTTGCCCGCCGCCTGGCTGATCAGGTTGCCGAACCAGTCCCACAGCGGTTGCTTCCCACCGGCCGCCACCGCCGCGACGCACGCGGGGTTCGTCGGGTTGAGGTCGCCGCCCCCGCTGCCCGCCCGTCCGTCCTCGTAGCACGCGTAGGTCCGGCTGGCCGGGAAGGTCATCGACCCGTGGGCCAGCGCGACCCCGTTGGGCATCAGCACGGTGGTGACGGCGGCGACGCCGACGACCACCGCACCCGATGCGATCATTCGCCTGAAGCGCAACGACTTCTCCTTTCGATCACGAGCCGGTGCACGCGGCACCGTTGAGGGTGAAGGCGGTGGGGACCGCGTTGGTGCCGGTCCAGGACGCGTTGAAGCCGAAGCCCACCGAGCCGCCCGCCGCGATGGCGGCGTTGTACGGCACGTTGACCGCCGACACCTGCGTGCCGGACTGGCCGGCGGTGGCGTTCCACATCTGCGTCACGGTCTGGCCGTTGGCGAAGGTCCAGCGCAGGGTCCAGCCGTTGACGGCGGCCGTCCCGGTGTTGCGGATCGTCACGTCCGCGCCGAACCCGCCCTGCCACTGGCTCGCGACCTTGTAGCTGACGGCGCACGCGCCGGTGCCGCCCGCCTGCGTGGTGAACGTGGCGGTGCCGGAGCGGGCCGACCGGTTGCCCGCCGCGTCGCGGGCGTAGACCGCGACGGTGTAGGCGGTGGAGGCGGTCAGCCCGGTGAGCGTCGCGGACGCCGAGGCCGTCGACGCGAGGGCCGATTCCGTGCTCCCGCTGACCCGCACCACGTCGTAGCCGGTGACGCCGACGGCGTCGGTGGAGGCGGTCCAGGAGAGCGCGGCGCCGCTGGAGGTGACGCCGGACGCGGACGGGGTGCCCGGCGTGGTCGGCGGCGTCGTGTCGGTGGGGCCACCGCCGCCGAAGACGGCGGCTTCCCGCGAGGTCTGCTTGATCCCGTTGGCGCCGTTGAAGATGCGCTGCCCCCACGAGGTGAGCTGGGAGGCGTCGAAGCCGGTGGCCATGTCGAGGTACTCGACGCCGCCGCCGTTGCCGCTCCACGACCAGCCGAGGTAGCCGATGCCCCGCGACTGCGTGTAGGAGAAGATCGTGTCCTCGTCCGGGTCGCCGTCGGAGTGGTTGTGGCCGAACTCCCCCACCAGGATCGGCAGTCCGGCGGTCCGGAACCGGCCGAGGTAGTCGGTGATCTCGGCGGCGGTGTCGAACACGCCGTACATGTGGACGGAGAACATCGTGTTGCGCAGCGGGTCGCTCGCGAACACCGAGGCGGCGTTGTCGCGCATGGTGAAGGACCAGTCCTGGCCCCAGTTCGGGGCGTCGACCACGAGCGTGTGGGTGAACCCCGCTGAGCGCAGCCTGCCGATGGCGGTCCTGGTGTCGGCGGTCCACGCGGAGGTGTTCGTGTTGCCCCACGGCTCGTTGCCGATGTTGAGGATGACGTAGGCCTCCTGGCCGGTCATCGCGCTCTGCACGCTGATCCAGTAGTCGACGGCCTTCGCCAGCGACACCGCCGCGGCCTGCTCGCCGTAGCCGGTGGTGTCGTGCACCTCCAGCACGCAGATGAGCTTGTTCGCCTTGCACTGGGAGATCACGTTCGCCACGTCGGCGGCGTCGTTGCGCGTCCACTGGTCACCGCTCGACAGCACGACGCGGACCGTGTTGGACCCCAGCCTCTTCACGTCCGCGAGCGCTTGCGCGGTGCGGGACGTGTACCAGGTGTGGGCGTGGTTGACGCCGCGCATGATGAACTCGGCGCCCGTCGCGTCGTACAGCTTGCCGCCGGAGATGGAGAACCCGGTGGCGGCGGCGTTCGACGCGGACGCGGGCTGCGCCGTGGTGAGCGACGGTGTCACGAAGAACAGGGTGGCGAGCAGCGCGCTCGCCAGTGCGATCGACTTCCTCATCGGCAGGGACCTCTCCTGAGGCTGTGGAACCGGCGCGGGGCGCCTGAGCGCGCAGTACGCCCCGCACCGGAATCAGGGCTGGGGCTCGACGCCCCAGGTGAGCACGCCGCCCGTGTAGGCGGTCACGCGGTCGTGGTCCGCCGGGGTGGCGGAGACCCGGTAGCTGTGGTCGTCGGACTGGTCGAACGCGGACCAGTCCGACTTGGCGAAGCGGAGCTGGACGTCACCGCTGGTGGCACCCGGCGCGACGCTGCCACCCGTGAAGGTGACCTGGAGGTAGGCGTCGGCCCCGGTCCTGGCGGTCGGGAGCCGGACCACCTCGGCCCTCACCTGGGCGCAGCCGACCACGGCCCAGTCGCAGAACGCCTGGTAGGTGGGCGAAGGAGCGTCGCCGGTGAACCAGTACCGCAGCGTCACGCCGGTCAGCGGCAGAGCGGTGGTGCCCCGGTTGGCGACCTGGAGGACGGCGCGGACCTGGCTGTCCCGCGGTCCGCCGTCACCGCGCTGGAGCACCGCGACCGAGCCGCCACCGCCACCGGACGTGGTGGTCACGTCCAGCGGGGTGGTCGCCGCCGAGGTGTTGCCCGCCGCGTCGCGGGCGCGCACGGCGAACCGGTACGCGGTCGAGGGCGTCAGACCCGTCGCGGTGTAGGAGGTCCCGCTCGGCGTGCCGACGACGGTCGACGTCGACCCGTCGACCCGCAGCACGTCGTAGCCCGCCACGCCGACGTCGTCGGTCGACGCCGTCCAGCCCAGCGTGAGGCTCGTCCCGCCGACCGCGGACGACGTCAGTCCACCCGGGACGGTCGGGGCCTGCGTGTCCGGCGTGCTCGTGCCGTCCGGCGCGGTGCCCCACACGGTCCGGCCGTCCTGCACGAGGACCATCCGGGACGTGGTCGTCGGCGTGACGTTGCCGACCGGCAACCCCTGGTAGGACCAGTCGTTCGTCGGGTCCCAGGTGCCGGAGCTGGTCAGCCGGAACTGGACCTCCTTGCGGTGCGCCGACTGCCCCGCCGGGGCGACCCCGGTGCACGGGACCTCGACGTAGTAGACGTTCCCGCTGTGCCGCAGCGGCTTCGACGCCGCACCGCACTGGTTGTAGTTGGTGGTCACGGTGATCTGGTCGGCCGTGGTCGTGCCGTCCAGGGTGAAGTAGTAGCGCAGGGAGCCGGTGAACGTCCTGGCTGGCCACGCCGACCTGTTGAGCACGTAGGACTTGATCTCGGTGAACAGGGTGCTGCTCTGGCTCACCGCGGCCTGCGTGGTCAGCTCGGGCCCGTCCGCGGTCTCCGCGACCGGGAAGTTCGCGAGCGGGGTGCCGCCGTACTCGCCGTAGAGGCGGGCCAGCGCGCCGGTGAAGGCCGCGTTGTAGTCCAGCGCCACCTCGTTGGCCACGTAGTCCTGCCTGCTGTCCACGTAGGCGTCGTTGTTCGTGCTCGGACCGCCGACCAGCGCCCCGTACAGGACGTGCCTGCTCGTGACGGGGTCGGCGATGCTGTCCGACCACGACCCGTGCGCGGTGCGGTGGTGCGGGTTGCGCGGCGGGTTCACCCCGAAGCCGACGACGTAGCTGGAGTTGCGGGGGTTGTCGCCGAGCGCGTAGTTCACCTGCCGCACCGCGAAGTCGTGGTAGGTGGTGGCCCGCGCGGCGTCCCTCGTCCTGAGCCAGTCGCCGTGGACCAGCGCGACGAACGCGGTGTTCGCCGCGTACCGCAGCGAGCCCCACGTGTCGAGCACGGCCTGGCCGCCGGGCGAGTACCGCACCCGGTTGCCGTTGTAGCCGGTGGTCCAGAAGTCCAGCCAGCGGTTGGCGTCGGTGAGGTAGGTCTGCTCACCGGTCAGGTGCGCCATGAGCACGTAGGCGCCGTAGGACTTGTCGTCCCAGGCGATCGTCCACCTGTAGGACCGCTCGGTGCTCTGCGGCTCGGTGCCGAGCTTCGGGTACTCGGCCTTCGCCTTGGCCAGGTAGGCCGCGTCGCCCGTGGCGCGGTAGAGCCAGATCGCGCCCCACGCCAGCTCGTCCTGGTAGCCGCTCCAGGAGTTGTAGTAGTTGGCGGCGTCGGTGATGCAGGAGCTGTACTTGCCGCGGTAGGTGTCCGCGAACGAGTAGAGCTGCTTGGCGTGGGTGATCAGCGTGGCCGCGTAGGCGGGGTCGGTCGGGGCGAACACCATCGAGCTCGACGCGAGCGCCGCCGCGTACTCCCCCGCCAGGTCCGAGCCCGGGCAGGACGCGTCGACCTTGTAGGCGGGCCGGGCCATCGGCATGACCTCGGCGGGCCCCCACCAGGCGTGGTCGGGGTTGCCCGACCCCACCTGGCCGTAGACCACGTTCGGCGACGGGTGCGCCTCGATGATCCAGTCGGTGCCCCACTTCAGGTTCGACCGCAGCGCGGCGAGCTGCCCGGAACCCGTGTAGGCCTGCCGGTTCTCGACCGCCCCCCACGCCAGCATCGACACGCTGGACGCGAAGGGCAGGCCGAACTTGACGTGGTCACCCGCGTCGAAGAACCCGCCCGACAGGTCGAGGCCGACGTCCGCGCCGTCGGTCAGCGCGGAGTCCCCGCGCCACGACACCCGGTTGTCGGCGGGCAGGTCGCCCGCCCGCTGGGCGTCGTAGAACCAGACGGACTTCTGCAGGGCTTCGCCGTAGTTGAACGCGGGCGCGGCGGACGCGTCCGGCGGTGCGGGCGCCACCAGCCCCACCGCCGCGAGTACCGCGGCGGTGAGCCAGGTGAGCGATCTCGTCGTGCGTCGGTGCACGGGAGCCTCCGGGGGTGCGGGTAACGGTGGTCGGGCCTACGTGCACGCCTTGTCGTTGACCGTGAAGGCGGTCGGTCTGGTGTTCGTGCCGGTCCAGCTCGCCGTGAAGCCCACCTCGGCGGTGGCGCCCGCGGCGATCGTGCGGTTGTAGGGGGCGTTGGCCACCGAGACCGCCGCACCGGACTGCGTCACCACGCCGCCCCACAGGCTGCTGATCACCTGGCCGCTGGCGAACGACCACTTGGCCGTCCAGCCGTCGATCGGCGTCGTGGAGCCGTTGGTGATCTCGACCTTGCCCTGGAACCCGCCCTGCCACTCGCCCGTCACGGTGTACCTCACCGCGCAGCCGGTCGACGGCTGCGGGGTCGTGGTCGTGGTTGTCGTGGTGGTGGTGGTCGTGGTGGTCGTCGTCGTGGGTGTGCCGGACGCCTCGCCCAGGACCACGCCGCGCCCGTTGGTGCCCAGGTAGACCCGGCCGTGGACGCGCGGGTCGCCGGTGATGGCGTCGCCGATGTTGCCGTACTGGTGCTTGTCGTCGTTGATCCGCGTCCACGTGCCGCCGGTGTCGTCGGACCGGAAGACCCCGCGCACGCCGCCGACCGTCGCGATGGCGTACAGCGCCGGGTAGGTCCGGCCGGGGGCGGCCTTGCCGAAGCCGATGTTGCTCGACTCCGCCACGGACGTGGACCTGGTGAAGGTCGCGCCGGAGTCCGTGGAGCGCCACAGCCCCGCGCCACCGGCCAGCCACACGTCGCCCTCGCGGCCCGCGACGGCCTTGAAGTGCGCGCTGTCGGGCAGACCGGTCGCCGGGGACGCGGTGAACGTGGCCCCGCCGTCGACGCTGACGTAGAACCTGTTCGCGGCGAACCCGTAGAACTTGCGCGGGTTGACCCGGTCCGACTCCACGACAGCGCCCGCCGGGATGCCGGACGACGGCTGCCAGGAGTTGCCGAAGCCGGTGGAGTGGTGCACCCCGGTGCCTGCCGGGCTCCAGACGAACCGGCTCCCGTCGGCCGCGGCGGCGACCGTGCCGCCACCCGTCACACCGCCCGGTTCGGTGCCCTGGAACCAGTTCGAGCCGCCGTCGGTGGAGAACGCGACCCGGTTGTCGTTGGGGCGGCTCGACTTGTCGAACTGCCCGACCCGCACCACCGTCGCGGGCGTCAGCTCGGCGTGGTCCAGGCTCGTGGTGGAGGTGAAGGTGGGCTGGGTGAACACCCTGGCGGGCACGGCGTCCAGCCGGTCGTGCCGGAAGCCGCCGATGTCGCCGAGCCCGCTGATGAGCGGTGCGCCGGAGGGTGGGCTGATCAGGTCCAGCACCGCGGTCTCCTCCAGACCCGCGACCATCGGCGTGATGGTGATCTTGCCGCCCGTGTCCCAGGTGGTGAGGTTCCTGGTGCCGTAGACGGTGGCACCGGTGCCGTACATCATCCGGTTCGAGTCGAACGGGTCGATCTCCATCGACTCGGTCATCCACCCGAGCTTCGGCGTGACCTCGGGCGGCTGCGGGTTCATGCCGAGCGACAGCCACGGCACCGCCGAGATGTCGTGCGTGTAGCGGGTGGAGCGCTCGGGGTAGTTGGTCCAGTCCCAGATCCGCGTCCAGGTCGCGCCGGAGTCGGTGCTGCGGAAGAAGACGACGTCCGGCCACCAGGCGATCTGGGTGGCGACCATCAGCGTGCCGGGGCGCGAGCGGTCGACGGTCAGGCCGCTGTAGCCGAAGGAGTTGTCCGTGCTGCTCGACGGGATCGGACTGATCTGCGTCCACGCGCCGGTGGCCGTGTTCAGCCTCCACACGTCGCCCTTGGCGCCGTCGTACGGGCCGCCGGTGTCGCTGGTGGCGAGGAAGAGCTGCCCCGCGCCGTCCAGCACACCCTTGTGCGGCAGGAAGCCCGTCGGCTGCCCGGCCACGCGCGCCCACGTCGTGCCGCCGTCCGTGCTGCGGTAGACGTTGTTCTGCTTGTCGGCCACGCCGACGTAGATGGTCTTGGTGGTTTGCCCCGCGCTGCCGGTCCGCGGGTCGAACGTCACCCAGAGCACGCCCTGGTTGTCGTTGAGGTAGCCGTTGGGGTCGTTCGGGTCCTGGGCGTAGTCGCCCGCGTTCGGGAACGCGGTCACCCTGCTCCAGGTGACGCCCGAGTCCGTGCTGCGCCACAGGCCGTTGCCGCTCGGCGCTCCCAGGTACAGGACGCTGTTGCGGTTCGGGTCGATGGCCAGCCGCTCGCCCATGCCGCGACCGGGCATGTTGCCGCCGAGCTTGAACGGCAGCGCGGTCTTCTGCCACGTCGCACCGCGGTCGGACGACCGCAGGACCGCGCCGTTGTTGGGGTCCCAGCTGTTGGTGTACATGCCCGCCGCCACGTACACGCGGTTCGGGTCGACCGGGTCGGTGGCGAGGCTCGCGACGCCGTTGAGACCCCAGTCGGTCAGGCCGACGTGGTCGAGCAGGGGGATCCACCGGCTCGTGGACTGGTTCCAGCGGTACGCGCCGCCGATGTCGGTGCGGGCGTAGACGAGGTTGCGCTCGGTCTGGTTGAACACGATGCCGGGGACGAAGCCCCCACCGGCGATCTCGACGTTGCTCCACGTGTAGCCGGCCTGCGCCTCGGCCGGAGCGGACCCGCCGACGTGCGCGACGACCGCCAGCGCGGCCGTCGTGACCGCGGCCAGCAGGCCGGCGAGCGCCCTCCGCCCGACGCGGGCGGTACGGGTCCCGGTGGAGCGCGGTGACGCGGTGGCGCCGGTGGCGTCGGCGCCGGGGCCAGGGCTCCGCCGGTGCTCCACCGTGGACCGGACCGGGTGGTCCGCCGCGGTGTCGCGCGGGGTCCTCGCTCTGTGCAGGGGGTATCGCACGAGTGCTCCTTCTCGAATGCGACGGCCCCATCATGGGAGCACCGCGAACTGGCGCGCGTCAAGGACTGAACCGGTTAATCGGTCAGCCACGAAGATGTTCTGAAGTCATTGCGGCACAACACTTATCGAATCTTTCGAACGCCATGTTCGACAATGTCCACACAGGACTGCGCGCGTCTTCGACAACGCTGTCGAGGACGTGCGGACGAGCCCGGACCACCGCCCCCCGCCTGCCGGGTTCGGGGGGCGGCGTCCGTCCGGGTGTTACCCGAACAGCTCGGTGTGCAGGGAGAACGCCGTAGCGATCTCGGCCTGCGCCCAGAACCTGTGGTACGTGAACGTCGGGGCGGCCCCGCCGTCCAGGTAGGCCTGGACCTTCGGCCACTCCGGGTCGGTCTTGAACTTCGAGCGGATCGACAGGAACGTGGAGTTCTGGTCGATCGCGTCGCCGTTCGGCATCTTCCCGGTCCAGCCCGGCGGGACGTAGGTGCCCTCACCGGTCGTGGCGTTGTACTTGTCGTCGAACCGGTTGTAGTCGGCCCGCGTCTCGGGCACCGCGATGCCCTTGTCGTCCTGGTGGGCCAGCAGCGCCGTCAGCAGCCCCTCGCCGACCGACTTGGCCTGCGCGTTGCCGGACTTGGCGGCGTAGTTGAGCAGCGTCTTGGCGTACGACGCCGCGATGCCCACGTCCTGGCTGAAGTTGAGCACCCTGGCCCGCAGGTTGGCGTTGGAGCCGGGCGTCGTCGGGTTCCAGGTGTCCGGCGCGCCGGTCCACTCGATGTCCGAGGGGATCTGGAAGTTCCCGTTCGCGCCGATCGTCGTGTTGGCGATGGCCCACGGCACCCACTTGTCGAGGATCTTCTTGGCCCGCGCGTCACCGGTCATCTGGTACAGCGAGGCCGTGCGCTCGATCCCCCACGCCTGGAAGCCGAACCACCGGTTGCTCGGCGGGTCGCGCCACACCGGGTGGGCGTCGTAGTACATGCCGTAGAACGTCGGCGTGCCCGAGGGGGGCGTGCCGTAGTTGCCCTCCCAGCTGTTCGTCACACCACCGGCGATGGCGCCGTCGGCGGACTGGAGCCACTGGAGCATCTCCAGCTGGCGGTCCAGGCTCTTGGCCCAGTCGGCCTGGCCGGTCGCGGACAGCGGCTTGAGCGACGGCGTGTTCGCCAGCGCGTAGGCCGCGAGCGGGTTCTGGTAGCCCTGGTGCGAGGCACCGTCGCCGATCCGCCACGCCCAGCCCGCGGACGTGTCGGTGGCACCGCCCCACGCGTAGTACCAGGACATCAGGTAGTGCGAGCTGTCCTTGCCGGTGCCCGCGGCGCAGCTCGTGGCCCCGACGCAGCCGCCGATCTTCTTGAAGTACTTGTCGAACATCGCGTACCGGAGGTAGTCGCCCATCTTGGACGCCTTCTTGATCTCCGACGCGATGTCGCCCGCCTTGCCCTGGGCGGTCGCCCACCGCTCGGCGAGCAGCGCCACCTGCACGGCGCGCGCGTCCGCGTCGGGGGCGTTGGTGTACTTCCACTGCTTGGCGTAGGACGCGTCCTTGGTGAACAGGTCCAGGTAGCCGTTGGGGCCGCCGTGCTTGAACGTGTCGCAGGACGGCTGCGGGATGGTCTCCCACACCGACTCCGACGACCCGCGCTGGTAGGTGTTGATGTAGGCGGGCGCGGTGGTGCCGTCGCCGCAGCGGCCGAAGCCGAGCGTGTTGTCCACGTCGAGCAGCCAGTGCATGCCGTAGACGTCCGAGGTGCCGTACGCGGTCTTCAGCTCGTTCGCGATCGGGTCGACACCCGGCTTCGCGTTCGAGTCGAGCACGGACGGGTACTGGTCCATCCTCGGGTGCTCGGGCGCGTAGGTGGCGGGCTTGGACGGGTCGTACTTGGAGTTGGTCGGCTGGTCCGCGGTGGCGGGGATGATGAACTTCTCCATCGACGCCCACGCCGACTTGAACGGGGCCCAGTCACCGGCGATCCGGCCGTAGCTGGCCTCCAGCCACAGGTAGTAGCTGAACGCCTCCGACGTCGTCTGGTGACCGTGGTCCGGGGCCTCCACCATCAGCGTCTCGATGGAGTGGTAGGGCACCAGCAGGTCGCCGAACTTGCGGAAGTAGCCGCTCGCCGGGTCCTTGATCTTGTTGTACTGGTCGAGGAAGGCCTGGTTGAAGTCCGATGTGGACGACGAGATCTCCTTGACCACCACGGACGCCGCGGTCTGGCCGGTGGCCGACGCCGAGAAGGTCGCGGTGCCGAGGTCGCCGCCGTTGGCCGCCGAGGTCACCGTGACGTTCTGCTTGGTGCTCCAGTTGGCGGTGGTGAACGTCAGCGTCGTCGGCGACGCCGTCAGGTCGGTGCTGCCGGAGTCCCGTGCGATCGTCACCGTGACCGGTGCCGACGGCTGGATCGCCAGCGAGACGCCGAACGTGCCGGTCGCGCCCTGCTTGACGCTCACGGCGTTGGGCGAGGCGAGGACGGCGGGTCCGGACAGGACCTTCACCGCGCTGGGGGTGGAGCTCGTGGTGGCGCCGCGGTTGTCGTAGGCGCGGGCGCTGATCGAGTAGTCACCGACCGGGACACCGCTCCACGACCCGGCGAACGGCGCGGCCGTGTCCGTGGCGAGCAGCTGGTCGCCCGCGTAGAACTCGACCTTGGCGATCGTGCCGTCGGCGTCCTCCGCCGACGCGGCGAGCGGGATCGTGCCCGGCGCGGTGTAGGTGGAGCCGACCGCGGGGCTGGTCAGCGAGATCGACGGGGCCCTGTTCGCCCCCGTGCAGGGGACGCCGTTGAGCGCGAAGTCCGTCGGCGCGGTGTTCGTCGCGCCCTTGCTGCCGTTGAAGCCGACCGACGTGGTGCCGCCGACGGGAATGGTGCGCGCCCAGTCGGGCGGGGTGACGGTGACCTTGGTGCCGGACTGGGTGAACGTGCCGTTCCAGCCCTGGGTGACCTTCTGGCCGTCGGCGAAGTTCCAGGTCAGGTTCCAGCCGGTGACGGCGTCGCCCTCGTTGCGGATGGTGACGTTCGCGCCGAAGCCGTTGTTCCACTCGTTGCTGATCTGGTAGTTCACCGTGCAGGCCACCGCCGCTTGCGCGACCCCGCTGGTCGCGGGCAGCACCGACGCGACGATCAGCGCCACGACGGTCAGGCCCGGTAACGGTCGCCTGAGGAGCGGACGTGCTCTGCCCCTGATCCTCATTCGGTCCTCCTCGATCTCGGGTCGCCGTCGACCCGTGCAGGGGTGCGCGCCGAAGGAGCGGGCGGAGGCGCCCACTTCGGTCCGCGGGGTGGTGCGGTCGGTCTAGCGGGTGCGGTGGGCCGTGTCGGGGGACGCGGCACCACCGCTTCCGGTGAGGGCGACGGTGGCGCCCGGCCCGGCGGAGGCGTTCCAGTCGAGGTCGTCGACCGACGTGCTGGTGGAGGTCTGGCCGGGGGCCCCGTTCCGGAGGCCGCCGATCGGCTGGTCGTCGGGTCTGCTCCACCCGACCGTCCAGCCGGACAGGGGGGTGGCACCGGGGTTCGCGACGGTGGTCCCGGCCTGGAGGCCGCCGGACCGCTCGTCCACGACCCGGCTGGTCGCCGTGCCGCCTTCGGGGGTGCTGGTCGGAGGGTGGGTCAGCCCGAACCCCGGCGGTGTGCCGTCCCCGTCGTCGATCGGCTGCCGGGCGTTGCCGGACGTCCACGCCACCGGCGGCGTCCCGGTGGGAACGTGGTCTCCGGGGCGGTCTCCTCCTTCCGCGTGGGGGGTCTCGCCCGCTCGGGCGACCGCGTCGGCGCCGTCACCCGCCCGCTGGTGGCGGACGTCCGAGGTGGTGGCGGAGGTCCGGCCCGACCCGTCGTCACGGGCGGGGCGGAGCACCGGGATGCCGAGCGGGCCTGCCGTCGCGGCGCGCTGGGAGCCGTCGTACCCGTCGGCCCACGTGGTGGGCCCGGTGGGCTCCGGAGCTGAACCACCGCCCGACAGCACGGACCCGGTGCGGTGGGTGACGAGGCCGGACACCGGGCTCGGCGCGGCGCGCTCGGCCCGCGTCATCCCCCCGACCTCGCCGTCGGGGCTCATCCGCGCGAGCAGGTCGTCCACCCGACCGGCGACGGCGGGTGCCGCGACCGCCGTCGGCCGTGAGGGCGGGACCAGCACCAGAGCGCCGATCACCGCGACCGCGAGCAGCACCGCGGCAACGGCGCCGGGCACGCGGGCTGACGGAGTGCGCGTCATTGCGGAACCTCCGGAAAATTCTGGGAGCGCTCCCAAGTTAGGGCGTAACCGCCCGGAAACGCAATGCACGACTTGTTTCCTGCGCCGACTGGAGTCGCACCCCGGCAGCCGATCGGCGCAATTCGGGAAAGCCGCAACATCAACAACGGCGATCCCTCGCACCACACCCCGCGTATCCCCAATGGCCTAACAGGCAGGCTCCCGACCACGCGACGTAATCCCGGTGGCCCACCCGGCGTCTCAATTGCCGCAGAAACCACGGCGGAACAAGGACTTTCGCGACAGCGCGTGTCTGAACAGGAAAATATAGATCGATATTCAACAACTTTCGGGTCTTTTCGGGCACGTTTCCCTCTGGTTAAAGTCGTTCCCACCTGGGAGCGCTCCCAGTCCTTCACTCCCGCAGTCGAACAGATGCCGCGAGGAATTCGGGCGAACCACTCCCCCACGTCCCTGACGACCGGGGTCCGGTTTCGCGCTCTCCCGGCCTACCCAGCACGACCCGGAGTACCGGGGTGACGGCCAGGCCGACGGCGGAGGTCTGGCCGTCACCCCGGGCAACGCGCCGCACGCGGACCGCGGGCTCCCGACCCGGTGGTGACCACCGGGTCGGGACGCCCGTCCCGCGACGCGGCGCGGACGCCGGTCCCGTCGCACTGCCCTGCGGCGGGACCGGCGCCACCACCCACCGCCGCCCTGAAACGTGGTGCCGGGGGGAGCAACGTCGCTCCCCCCGGCACCCGACCCACCGGGAGAGCCATGTCCGCACCGAAGCACGTCCTCGCGCTGGGAGCGCTGTCCACCGCGCTCGCCGTGGGGGGCGCCCTGCTGCTGCACGCCCCGAGCACCGCGCTGGCGGCCGATTCGGCGTTCTACACCGATCCCACGACCAACGCGGCCAAGTGGGTCGCGGCGAACCCCGGCGACTCCCGCACGGCGCTGATCCGCGACCGGATCGCGTCCGTCCCGCAGGCGAAGTGGTTCACCACCACCAACACCTCGACCGTCCGCGCGGAGGTCGACGCCCACGTGGGCGCGGCGGCGAGCGCGGGCAAGATCCCGATCCTGGTCGTCTACGACATCCCGAACCGCGACTGCGGTGGCGCGAGCGGTGGCGGAGCCCCGTCCCACAGCGCGTACCGCCAGTGGGTCGACCAGGTGGCCGCCGGGCTCGCGGGCCGACCGGCGTCGATCATCCTCGAACCCGACGTCCTGCCCCTGATGTCCACCTGCCAGAACGCGGACCAGCAGAACGAGACCAAGGCGTCGATGGCCTACGCGGGCAAGAAGCTCAAGGCGGGCTCGGCGCAGGCGAAGGTGTACTTCGACATCGGCCACTCGGCGTGGCTCGGCGCGGGCGAGGCCGCCAACCGCCTGCGGGGCGCGGACATCTCGAACAGCGCGGACGGCATCTCCACCAACGTGTCGAACTACCGCGCCACCGGCAACGAGGTGGCCTTCGCGAAGTCGGTGCTCGACGCCGTCGGCGACCAGCGGCTGAAGGCCGTGGTCGACACCAGCCGCAACGGCAACGGCCCGCTCGGCAGCGAGTGGTGCGACCCGGCGGGCCGCGCGATCGGCACACCCAGCACCACGGCGACCGGCGACTCCAGGATCGACGCGTTCCTCTGGGTGAAGCTGCCGGGCGAGTCGGACGGCTGCATCGCCCCGGCGGGCCAGTTCGTGCCGCAGCGCGCGTACGACCTGGCCGCGGCGGCCGGTCCGATCCAGACGACGACCACGACCACCACGACCACCACGACGACGACGCCCGGCACCCCGTCCGGCGGCTGCCAGGCCACGCAGAAGGTCACCAGCAGCTGGTCGGGCGGCTACAGCGGCGAGGTCGTGATCACCAACCGCGGTGCGGCGATCAGCTCGTGGACGCTGGAGTTCTCCGCGCCCGGTGTCACGCTCTCGCAGGGCTGGAACGGCAACTGGACCGACACCGGTGACGTCATCGCGGTGACCAACGTGGCCTGGAACGGCCCGCTGGCGACCGGAGCCTCGGTGACCATCGGCTACAACGCCTCGTTCTCCGGCGGCACCCCGCCGTTCGCGAGCCCGAGGCTGAACGGCGCGGCCTGCGCCTGATCCCCACCGGACCGGAGTGGCGCTTCGCGGGAGGCGCCACTCCGCCGCGCGTGGGGCGCGACGAGGAAACGGACCATTCCGGAACCCCTGGGGCACAACGGGTGTCAGACTTCGGACATCTCGCACCCAGGGGGAGGACTCCATGACGAAGAGGAGCGCGGTCGCGGCGCTGCTGGCGGTGGCGGTGCTCGGCACCGCGGGCTGCACGGCGACCGAGATCGAGCCGGACGCGATCGGTCTGCACTACACGTCGGGCAGCATCGACGGCAAGGCGTTCTCCAGCGTCGTCCGGCCGGGCGAGGTCGAGTGGACCTGGAACGACGACGTCTACCGGCTCACCACCTCCCAGCGCAGCTACATCGTCCGCCGCGACGAGCGGGCCGACGTCGACGGCGTGATCAGCGTGCCCGCCGGCGGTGACGCCGACACCAACGGCATGCTCGTCGACTTCGAGATCAGCGTGGCCTTCAAGACGAACACGCGCGACGACGACATCCCCGGCTACGAGGGCGGGACGCTGCGCAAGTTCTTCGAGGACCTGTGCAAGCACTACGAGTGCCAGCTCGACGACGACGGCAACGAGCCGGAGGGCTGGCGCAAGCTGCTGCGGGAGAAGTTCTACCCGCAGCTCGAATCCGCTTTCAAGGACGAGGCGCGCAAGTACTTCGGCGACGCGATCGTCAACAACGTCCAGGTGCCCAACACCGACACGGGCACGCTCACGCTGCTCCAGGCCGACGTCGGCAAGCGCTTCCAGGAGTACCTGGAGCGGCAGACCGGCAAGCAGTTCTTCTGCGGCCCGTCGTTCGACCGCGAGCTGCCGGGCGACCCGAACGCGAAGGACGCGCGGCTGCTGCCGTGCCCGCCGGTCGAGCTGCTGATCATCGGGGCGGACTACAACGACCCGGAGATCCGCAAGGGCCGCAGCGCCAAGAAGGTGGCCATCGACCAGTCCGCCGCGCAGGCCCAGCTCTCGAAGTCGCTGGCCGACCCGAACTACCTGGAGTACCTGCGGATCGAGGCGTCCAAGGAGTGCGCGCGGTCCAACCAGGCCGTGTGCGTCTTCTCCTCCGGCGCCGTCAACCCGTCGCTGAACCTGCCCGCGAAGTAGGCGTGACCGCCCGCCGCACGGTCGGGACACGTGCGGCGGGCGACGTTCTCAGGCGCTGGCCCTGATCACCAGCGAGGTGGGCAGCAGCAGGGACGGGGGCAGCCCCTCCTCCCCGTCGAGCTGGCCGAGCAGGCACCACGTCATGGTGCGGCCGAGCTGCTCCACGTCCTGCCGCACGGTGGTGAGCGGCGGCAGGGCCGTGGAGGCGATCATCAGGTCGTCGAACCCGACGACGGCGACGTCGCGCGGGATGCGGCGGTTCTGCGCGTGCAGCACCCGCAGCGCGCCCATCGCCATGATGTCCGCGGCGACGAACACCGCGTCGATCTCGGGCTCGCGGGACAGCAGGTCCTCCATCGCCGCCGCCCCGCCGTCCGGAGTGAACACGCTGTGCGCCACCAGGTCCGACGGCTGCCCGGCCTCGGCCATGCCCCGGCGCCACCCGTTGAGCCGGTCCATCCCCACGGCCATGTCCCTCGGCCCGGCGATGGTCGCGATCCGGCGGCGGCCGGTGGCCACCAGGTACCTGGCCGCCTCCAGCGCGCCGTTGAAGTTGTCCGAGTCCACGTACTGGATGCCGTCGCCGACCAGCGGCCTGCCGCCGACCACGATCGGCACCCCGGCGTCGGCCAGCTTCAGCGGCAGCGGGTCCTGGCCGTGCAGGCTGACCATCAGCACGCCGTCGACGTGCCCGCCGGACAGGTAGCCGACGACGTCCTTCTCGTCGTCCTGCTGGGTCATCATCAGCACGAGCTGGACCCGTCGACCGGACAGCTCGGCGTGCACCCCGCGCAGCACGCCCGCGAAGAACGGGTCGGACAGCACGCGGCTGCCCTGCTCCGACACCACGAGCGCGATGGCGTTCGCCCGGTTGCCCGCGAGGGTGCGGGCCGCCTGGTTGGGGCTGTACCCCAGGTCGAGGATGGCCTGGTGGACCGCGTCACGCGCCTTGGCGCTGACGTAGGGCTCCTCGTTGATCACCCTGGAAACGGTGGAACGCGACACCCCGGCCGCACGGGCCACTTCCTCCAGCCGGGGGCCGGGGCGTCTGTTCCTGGCTACGTCGGTCACAGGCCACCCGTGGCGACCAGTGCGTTCTCCCTGGTCACCTTGGCGTACCAGCGGGCGCTGGCCTTCGGCGTGCGGACCTGGGTGTCGTAGTCCACGTGCACGATGCCGAACCTCTTCGCGTACCCCTCGGCCCACTCGAAGTTGTCCAGCAGCGACCAGCAGAAGTAGCCGCGCAGGTCCACCCCCGCGGCGATGGCGTTGTGCGCCGCCCGGAGGTGGGACTCGATGAAGCCCAACCGGTCCGGGTCGTGCACGCCGCCGTCGCCGTTGACCGCGTCGGGGTAGGCCGCGCCGTTCTCGGTGATGTACAGCGGCAGCCGCGGGTACTCGTCGTGCAGGCGCCGCAGCACCTTGGTGAGGCCGTCCGGCTGCACCTCCCAGTCCATGTCGGTGCGCGGCAGGTTCCGGGTGGGGAACGAGAGCTGGTCGAGGCCGACCCACGGCGACCCGCTCTGCCGCCTGCCGTTGCGCAGCGGGACGAGGCCGTCGGACACGGTGCTCACGTTGTGCTCGGAGTAGTAGTTCACGCCGAGCATGTCCAGCGGCGTGGAGATGATCTCCAGGTCGCCGTCCCGCACGTTCTCGATGAACTTGTACGGCGTGAAGTCCTCGACGACGTCGGCCGGGTACTCGCCGCGCAGCACCGGGTCGAGGAACATCCGGTTCTGCATGCCGTCCAGCCGCCGCGCGGCGTCCACGTCGGCCGCGCTCTCCGGGTCCGCGGGGAACACCGGGTAGAGGTTGAGCGTGATGCCCACCTCGGCGTCGGACTGGACGGCCCGGATCGCGGACGTCGCCAGGCCGTGGCCGAGCAGCAGGTGGTGCACCGCGGCCACGGCGGCCTCGGGCTCGCGGCGGCCGGGCGCGTGCACGCCCGCCGCGTAGCCGAGGAACGACGAGCACCACGGCTCGTTGAGCGTCGTCCACGAGGTGACGCGGTCGCCGAGCGACTCGACCACGGTCGTCGCGTAGTCCGCGAAGCGGTACGCGGTGTCGCGCTCGGCCCAGCCGCCCTTGTCCTCCAGCGCCTGCGGCAGGTCCCAGTGGTACAGCGTCACCCACGGCTTGATGCCGTTGGCCAGCAGCGTGTCCACGAGCCTGCCGTAGAAGTCGAGGCCCGCCTGGTTGGCCGCGCCGCCGTCCGGGCGGACCCTCGGCCACGCGATGGAGAACCGGTAGGCCTGGAGGCCCAGGTCCACCATCAGCTTCACGTCCTGCTCGACCCTGTTGTAGTGGTCGGCCGCGGGCTCACCGGTGTGGCCGCCGACGATCGCGCCGGGCAACCTGCAGAAGGCGTCCCAGATGGAGTCCGTGCGACCGTCCGCGGTCGTCGAGCCCTCCACCTGGAAAGCGGCCGTCGCCGCGCCCCACACGAAGCCGTCGGGAAACGAAATCTGGTCCACAACTACCCCTTCACAGCGCCCTGCATGATCCCGGCGACGATCTGCCGCCCGAGTACGATGAAGACCAACAGCACCGGGACCGTGGCCATGGTGGTTCCGGCGAGCACCAGCGAGTAGTCGACGTAGTAGCCGGACTGGAGCTTCTCCAGCGCGACCTGGATGGTCGGGTCCTCGGGGTTGAGCACGATCAGCGGCCACAGGAAGTCGTTCCAGGACTGCATGAACGTGAACACGCCCAGCATCGCCGCGGCGGGTCGCACCGCGGGGAGGCACACGTGCCAGAAGGTGCGCAGCATGCTGCACCCGTCCATGCGGGCGGCCTCGATCAGCTCGTCCGGGACGGCGTCGACGATGTACTGCCGCATCCAGAAGACGCCGAACGCGGTGACCAGGTTCGGCGCGATGACCGCGCCGAGGGTGCCCGACCAGCCGAACTCGGCCATCGCCATGAACAGCGGCACGACGCCGAGCTGCGTCGGCACGGCGAGCGTGGCGACGACGAACAGCATCAGGCCCTTGCTGCCGCGGAAGCGGAGCTTGGCGAAGGCGAACCCGGCCAGGCTGGACAGCAGGACGACCGACAGCGTGACCGTGCCGGACACGATGACGCTGTTGCCCAGCGCCTTCCAGAACGGGATGGCGTCGAGCACCCTGGAGGCGTTGGTGAGGAAGTTCCCGCCGGGGATCAGCGGCACGTCGCCGGTGAACACGTTGGCGTCGTAGCTGGCGACGAGGAACGACCAGTAGAACGGGAACGCCGAACCGAGGATGAACGCGATGAGGATCCCGTACACCGCGAAGTTGGGGCGCTCCAGCAGGGCGGAGGCGCGCAGCCTCTTGCCCGGCCGGGCGACCGGGGGCTGCCTGGTGGTCAGCGTGGTCATTCGTTCTCCCCCGTTGACGCGATCCGCCTGGTGAGGAAGAAGTTCCCGGCGGCGATGACGAGGACGACCAGGAACAGGATCCAGGCCATCGCCGAGGCGTAGCCGAGGTTGAAGTCCTGGAAGCCCGATTGGTACAGGTAGAGCACGACGGTCTGGTACTGGTTGGAGAACCCGCCGCCGCTGCCGCCCGCCGGGTCGAACAGCTTGGGCTCGGTGAAGATCTGCAAGCCGCCGATGGTCGACGTGATGACCACGAAGATGATCGTCGGGCGCAGCAGGGGCAGCGTGATGCTGACGAACCTGCGGACCGCGCCCGCGCCGTCGACCAGCGCGGCCTCGTGCACCTCGCGCGGGATGGCCTGCATGGCCGCCAGCACGATGAGCGCGTTGTAGCCGGTCCAGCGCCAGTTCACCATCGTCGCGATGGCGACGTGGCTGGCGAACCAGTTGCCCTGCCAGTCGACCGGGCTCAGCCCGACCGAGTTCAGGAACGTGTTGATCAGGCCGTACTGCTTGCCGAACAGGTTGCTGAAGATGATCGCCAGCGCGACCAGGCTCGCCACGTACGGCAGCAGGACGCCCATGCGCCACGCGGTCCGCGCCCGCAGCGCGGTGTTGAGCAGCGCGGCCAGCAGGACCGCGATGATCATCTGCGGGACGCTGGACAACACGAAGATGCTGATCGTGTTGAACATGGCGTTCCAGAACTGGTCGTCCGCGAGCAGCGTCGCGTAGTTCTCCAGCCCGATGAACGGGTGCTCGTCGGCACCCAGCTCCCAGTCGAACAGCGACACGTATGCCGTGTAGAGCAACGGGAAGAGGCCGATCAGCGCGAACAGGATGAAGAACGGCGCGATGAAGGCGTACGGGGTGTACTTGACGTCGAGCCGGGTGAGCCGGTCGCGCCAGGGCAGCTTCGGGTGCCCGTTCGGGGGCTCACGCAGGACGGGCGGGCGGGGCTCGACGCCCCGCCCGCTCGGCACCTCCGTGAGGTCAGCCGTCACTTGGCGGCCTTCTGGGAGCCCTCGACCGCCTGCTTCCACGCGTCGTCGACGCTCGTGCCCTGCTCGACCGCCTGGAGCGCCGAGTTGAACACCTTGTCCTGGATCTGGCCGGAGGCCGGGCCCTTGTGCTGCGCGGCCGGGACCTTCTTGGCCTGCTCGGCGAACAGCGCGCCGACCTTGGCGCCGCCGAAGTACGCGCTCGTCTGCTCCAGCAGCGCCGGGGCGGTCAGCGCCTCGACCTGGCTGGGGAACGTGCCCTTCGAGGTGAAGGCCTTGATCTGCTGCTCGGGCGCGGTCAGCCACGCGGCCAGCTCAGCGGCTTCCTTCGGGTGCTTGCTCTGCTTGGGCACGGTCAGGAAGGACCCGCCCCAGTTGCCGCCGCCCTCGGGGAAGGCGTCGGTGACGGCCCACTTGCCCGAGTTCTCCGGACCGGCCTGCTTCTCGACGACGCCGAGCATCCAGGACGGGCAGGTCTTCGTGGCGAAGGCCGAGGTCTTGAAGCCGGTGTTCCACTCGTTGCCGAACGCGACGAGCTTCGCGGACTGGCCCTTGGCGACCGCGGCGGTCACCTTGTCCCAGTCGGCCTTGATGTCGGGGTTGGAGTCGACGACGAGCTTGTCGTCGACGTCGTAGTAGCCGACCTTGTTCTGGTTGACCATGGCGTTGAAGACCTGCGCGGCGCTGTCGAACCACGCCTTGTCGCCGGTCTTGGCCTTGAACTGGTCACCCGCGGCGAAGTAGCTGTCCCACGTGGCGAAGATGGCCTTCACGGCCTCGGGCTCGGTCGGGAGACCGGCGGCGGCGAAGAGGTCCTTGTTGTAGCACATGGCCAGCGGACCGATGTCGGTCCCGTAGCCGATGAGCGCGCCGTCCTTGGTGGTGGCGGAGTCGGACTTCCACTTCAGCCAGCGGTCCGGCTTCACGTCGGCCGGGCCGATCTTGGTGAGGTCGTTGAACTGGTTGGACTTCGCCATGACCTGCGCGAGCCAGCCCTCCTCGACGGCCTCGATGTCGGACAGGCCGGAGCCCGCGCCGATCTTGGTGAACATGTTCTGGTGGTGGTCGTCCGACTTGCCGGTCTTGCGGTGGGTGACCTTGATGTTCGGGTGGCTCGCCTCGTACTCCTTCAACAAGTCCTCGTAGCCGAACTCGTTGAACGTGGCGACGGTCAGTTCGACCTTGCCGTCTGCGGTGGTACCGGCGTCGCTCGAACCGCAGGCGGCGGTAGCGGCGAGCGCGGCGGTACAGGCCAGCGCCATGACCCATCGGTTTGAGCGGTACGGCACGTAAGGACTCCTCTGCTGAGGGCGGCGGATCTCGGCAGCCTCCGGATGAGGCGAACGAGTCTGGGAGCGCTCCCAGGTGCCGAAGTGTGGTCGGCACCACTAATGGGTGTCAAGGACTTGTGTCCAGCCTGTTACCAATGGGGGTCAAATAGGTGGACAACACCCGTGAACTGCGGATATTTGGTTGATGGCACTTCCGGTCCCTCGTGGACCGATCGGGCCGGTTACTGAACTCCGAGAGCGCTCCCAGTGCCTTCACCTGCACGGATGCGGTTTTGGAACCAGGCCAGACCAACCATCGAGGAGCGCGACGGGCCGATGATCAGCACCCGCTAGGCCGATCGGGACCGGGGTGACCCGCTTGGCGGATCGGGACTGGCCACATGGCACACACCCGCCATCACCGAACGAGACGGCGGGGCGTCGCGATGGCCGTTCGCGGACCGTCCGGGTGGCACCGGCGACCGGACGGCGACCCGCGCGGACGCGGCGGCGGTGATCGGCACCGCGCTCGCGGCCCGCCGGCCCGCGCCGGGCAGCGCGCCGACCACAGTGGACTCGAACACGCCCGCGCGCGATCCGGCACGGCCGCGCGACACCGACTCGGACGCGCGGGCGTTCGCCCCACCACCGGGGGACAAATCACCCAACCCGGACACCGCGCGGCGACGGGGCGCCGTGGCCGCGATCGACACCCACGGCTCGCGGTCCGCCGAGAGGCACGCGTCTGCACCCGTTGGCACTACTCGGTTCCCTCTCATGGCCCACCTCGTCGTGGATGTTCTGGGAGCGCTCCCAGCGACCGTATCGCGACCTCGCGCCGAGGGACAAGGACCATGGCGGCTTCTCGCCGCGCGCACGGGCGCGGGGCTACTCTCCGCCACGTCCGACGCTCGTCCACCCGCCCCGTCCACCGGAGGTCCCCCGCACCCCCGTCCGCCCCGCTCCACCGGCCCCTTCCGCCCGCCGCGGTCCGTTGTGGACGGCGTCCGGCCTTCCACTGTGGATCCTGCCCGCGGCTGTTTCCGCGCCCGGTGCAACCGGATCGGCTCCCGTGAGCGTGACTAGCCCGGTACCGCACGGTAGGGAGAAACGGATGAGTGATCGGGACGCCGAGTTCGCCGAGTACTTCGCGGCGCGCTCCGGCGCCATGCGCGGCACGGCGTACCTGTTGTGCGGTGACTGGCACCGGGCGGAGGACCTGGTGCAGGTCACCTTCACCAAGCTCTACCTGGCGTGGCGGAGGATCGCCCGGCACGAGGTGGTCGACGCCTACACCAGGCAGATCCTGGTGCGCACGTTCGTCTCGGACACGAGACGCGGGCAGTACCGCCGCGAGCGGTTCTCCGACGGCGCTCCCGAGGCCGCGAGCCCGACGGGCGGGTCCGCCGAGGACCGGCTCGTGGTGCTGGCGGCGCTCGAACACGTCCCGCCCCGGCAGCGGGCCGTGCTCGTCCTGCGGTACTGGGAGGACCTGTCGGTCGAGGAGACCGCCAGGGCGTTGAAGTGCACGACGGGAACGGTGAAGAGCCAGGCCGCGCGGGGGCTGCAGACGCTGCGCGGCAGGCTCGCCGACGACTACCAGGAGTGGGTCCGATGAACGAGGACGAGGTCAGGAGCGCCCTGCGCGGCGTGATGGTGGCGAGCAGCCCGCCGCCACCGATGGACACGAGGACGGCGGTGGAGGCGGGCCGGAAGGCCCAGCGGCGCCGTCGCGCGACCTGGGCGGGTGCGGTCGCCGGGGTGGCGGTCGTGGGGATCGCGGCGGGTGCGGCGCTGCTGCCCGGCGCGATGTCCGGCGGTGGGCTGGAGGCCGCGAACGGGGGGGCGGCGCCGGGGAGCGCCTCGACGGGCGCGGCGCCGAGCACGACGGGGGGCCCGGACGTGGAGGCGTCCGAGACCGCGTGGCCGGACGGCCAGTCCGACCGCACGGCGACCAGCGGCCCCCGTGCGGCCAAGAGCGTCGGGATGGTGCCCGTCCTCACGGGCGCCGTTCCCCCCGGCCTCACCCTCCAGGGCGGGGCCGGGACCGCGGCCGTGAGGACGCAGTCGCAGTTCCTGGACTACGCGGCCGACGGCGGCCAGGTGTGGGAGTACCTGCTGGACGCCCCCCTCGTGAAGACCGACGGCAGCGGTGCCGTGGGCACCCTGCACGTGCAGGTCACGACGGCGGGCAACACCTACCCGACCGGCCCGTGCGAGGTGACCGGGCAGTCGTGGGGCATCAAGGGGCCGTGCCGGGTGGTCGACGTCGGCGGCGAGCAGGTCGGCCTGCTCACCTCCGACGGCTCCGGTGACCAGAAGCGGTTCGACCAGCTCGCCGCCTACCGCCACGACGACGGCACGGTGGTCTTCGTCTACCAGGCCAAGCAGCACGGGGAGAGCGTCCCCGCTCTGGCCGCCCTCCCGCTCACCGAGGTCCAGCTGACCGAGCTGGCGACCAGTCCGGGCTTCCACGTGGACTAGGTCACGACGGTGCCGCCGCCCCCTGGCGGCGGCACCCCGGCTCAGGCGTGGAAGGCCTCCACCGCCTCCTGGACCCGGTGCGCGACGTCGAAGCCTGCCAGGTTCGGCGAGGTGGGCCCCCCGCGCACCGCCTCGGCGAACAGCCCGAGGCGCGAGGCGTCCGACCCCCGGCCGCGGCTCGGGACGGGCGTCCAGGCGCCGTCCTCGAAGACCTCCAGGTTCGCCCACTCCAGCAGCCGGTACGACCGGCGCGTCCCCCACAGGACCCACTCGTAGTGCTCGGGTCCGGCCACGCCCGCGACACCGGAGAAGTGCACCGGCACGTCACCGGCCCGCAGCAGGCCGCGCGCGGCCACCTCGCTGCCCCTCGCGGGGAAGTCGGCGCTCACGTCGACCGCCCGCAACGGCCCCACCAGCCGGTCGGTCAGGTACGCGAAGTGGGAGAACACCTCCCGCACGAACCCGCCCTGCTCCCGGCCGTCCAGCCACAGCGCGTCCGCCTGGAACTCGCGGGGCCACTTCGGGAACTGGAGCCGCACGTCGACGCCGAGCACGTCGCCGACCTCACCGGCCGCCAGCGCCCGTTCCACCTCCAGCACCACGTCGCGGTCCGAGAGCGCGAAGTTCACCGCCGTCACCAGGCCGCCGGCCGCCGCGGCGTCCCGCATCCTCCGCCCGTCCTCGGCGCTCACCGAGAGCGGCTTCTCGCAGAACACCGCCTTGCCCGCGGCGAGCGCGGCCACGGTCATCCCGGCGTGGAACGCGGGCGGCGTGGCGAGGTAGACCGCGTCCACGTCCGACGCGCCCAGCACGTCGGCCGGGTCGCGGCTGACCGCGACGTCCGGGTGCGCCGCCGAGACCCGGTCCAGCGTCGCCCGGTCCAGGTCGCAGGCGCGCACGACCACCAGGTCAGCGTGCGCCGCGGCGACGTCCAACACCCGTCCACCCATGGCGCCGAGTCCGATGATGCCCAGCCTTACCGGCGTGTCGACCATGGGCACCACCCTGCCACCTCGCGCCTCGACCGTCCTCCCCGGCTCGACCACGCCCGCGACCACCCGGCAGGGCGGTCCGGTGGTGTCGCCGTGGACGGCGGACACGGCGACACCACCGGTCGGCCCCCGGCTACGGGGCCCAGGGGTTGGACACGGCCCAGCTGACGTCCTGGTCGTAGGACGCCGGGTTGTCGTACACGTGGGCGCCGCCGCTGGACGCCACGTACACGGCCTCCGCGTAGTGCCTCATGTTCGTCCCCAGCTCGTTGGCCGAGGCGAACCGGACGCCGCCGGTTCCCGGTTGGGCGCAGAAGGTCGCGTCCAGCCGGAACAGGTCGGTGTTCTCGCTCGCCGCCAGGCGGACGCGGAAGTCCGCGTGGCGCAGGAAGCGGCCGGGGTGGTTGCGGGACTCGAAGGAGTAGCAGGTCGAGTTCGCCAGGCCCCGGCGGACGATGAACGTGGCGTCGGACTTGAGCACCGCGGCGCTCGCGTCGTTCACCACGTCGGTGCGCGCCAGGTCGGCCTGGTGGCGCAGGTACCGGTCGGTGTAGCCCGGCGTGGTCACCCGGAACGACCTGGCCTGGTCCAGCGGCAGGTCGGCGCCGCTGCGCCAGGTGCCGGTGGTCGCGGCCCACGTGCTGTCCGCCGAGAAGCTCCCGCCGCCGTCCCACGGGTTCGTGCCGCTGGAGCGGGCGAGGTGGACGGCCTCGTTGTGGTGCCGGAGGAAGGCGCCGGGGAGGTTGGCCGATTCCAGCCGCGTGCCCCCCGCCCCCTCGCGGGCGCAGAACGTGGCGTCGCCCGCGAACGTCGCGGACCCGTCGTTCGGGTCGTTGCGGACCCGGAGGTTCGAGTGCCGCAGGAACCTGCCGGGGTGGTTGCGGGACTCGAACGACAGGCACGCGGAGTTCGACAGGCCGGGGCGTGCCCAGAACGTGGCGTCCTGCTTGGCCACGTCGGAGCTGCCGCCGTTGATCACGTCCGTGCGGGCCAGCGCGTCGGAGTGGCGCAGGAACCGGTCGGTGTACCCGGTCGTGGTCACCCGCAGCGACACCAGCTCGCCGCGGCCGACCTCGGTGCCGCGCGCCAGGGCCAGCACCCGCTGGTTCACCTCGCGCACCCGCGCCTCGGTCATCTTCAGCACCCGGCGGTCGTAGGTGTAGAAGCCGTTGACCTCGTTCTCGACGTCGTAGGGCTCGGTGTAGACCGACGCCGACAGCCCGCGCTCGTGCACGAACCTGCCGACCTCCCTGGTGATGTCGACGTACCGGTTCGTCAGCGACGACTCGTCCGGGTGGAGAGCGCCGTAGGCGAACCCGGCTCCCGGCTGCCACTCGCTGCCGGGGATCGCCCTGCCGAGGCCGCCGTACTCGCCCAGCACCGCGACCCGCGTGGCCGTGGGGAGCCTGGTGCCGGTGGAGATCTGGTACGCGTGGTCGTCGATCACGTCACCGTTGGACGGCTCCGGGTCGGACACGCAGCAGTTCGAGCCGGAGTTGTGGTTGATGAGCCTGGTGCTGTCGATCGAGCGGACCAGGTCGACGATGCGGCCGTTGTCGTACTCGCCCCAGCCCTCGTTGAACGGGACCCACTGGACGATCGAGGTGATCCCCTTGAGCTGCTCGACCATCCGGCGCAGCTCGGACTCGTAGTTGGCGTGGCTGGCGACCGGGGTGTCGTCGACCGCGTCCAGCGCGGGCATGTCCTGCCACACCATCAGCCCGAGCCGGTCGGCGTGGTAGAACCACCGGGCCGGTTCGACCTTGATGTGCTTGCGGACCACGTTGAAGCCCAGCGCCTTCTGGCGCTCCAGGTCGAACCTCAGCGCCGCGTCCGTGGGCGCGGTGTAGATGCCGTCCGGCCAGTAGCCCTGGTCGAGCGTGCCGAGCTGGAACACGAACTCGCCGTTCAGCGTCGGCCGCAGCACGCCGCCGATCATCGCCTTGCCGACCGACCTCATGCCGAAGTAGCCGGTGACGACGTCCCCTCCCCCGGTGCCCAGCAGGGTCACCCGCAGGTCGTAGAGGAACGGGTCGTCCGGCGACCACAGCCGCGCGCTGGGCACCGGGACGCGCAGGTGCGACCCGACCGCGCCGGTCGCGGTGCCCACGACCTGGCCGCCGCTCAGCACCTCGGCGCGCGCCTGCATCCCCGCGGTGCCCCGCACCACGAGGTCGAGGACGCCCGCCGGGACGTCGGGCGTGGTGTCGAGCCGGGTGATGCTCGCCGCGTTCACCGGCTCCAGCCACACGGTCTGCCAGATGCCGGACGCGGCGGTGTAGAAGATGCCGCTGGGGTTGCGGCGCTGCTTGCCGATCGGGTGGAGGCTGCCGTCGACCGTCGAGCGGGCGCCGACGACGATCTCGTTCTCACCCGCCTTGAGCGCGGACGTGATGTCGATGGAGAACGCGTCGAAGCCGCCGGTGTGCGTCGCGCCGACGCGGACCCCGTTGACCCACACGCGGGTCTCCCAGGTGACCGCGCCGAAGTTCAGGTTGACCCGACGACCGCTCCAGGCCGTCGGGACGGTGACCGTGCGGCGGTAGAACATGTTGTCCTCGTGCCGCTTGATCCCCGACAGCGCGGACTCGATCGGGTACGGCACCAGCACGCCCTCGGCGAGCGGCCTGCCGATGGGCGGCGAGTCGAGGTTGGGTGCTCCGGCGAACTCCCAGACCCCGTTGAGGTTCAGCCACTCCGAGCGCACCAGTTGCGGGCGCGGGTACTCGGGGAGGGCGTTGGTGGGCGACACCTGGCTCGTCCAGGGTGTCGTGAGCTGGAACGGCTTCGGCTGCCAGACGGCAGCCGAAGCCGGTGGTGCGACGGCGACCGCGGTCGTCGTCGCGACGAGTAAGGCGGTGACGACGCTCAGGACGCGTCGGGAGGAGGGCATCGTTGGCTCCAAGACTTCGCGGGGGAACGCAGCCGGGCCGTGCTCGTGGAGCGGAACCTCCTATCGTCGTGGTTTTGTTCTGGCGAGGGACCGTTGCAGGATCACGACGACGAGCAGGAACGCGCCGCTGACCACTGACTGGTAGTTGCTGTCGAGGGTGCCGATCTGGTTGATGATGTTCTGGATGACGTTGCGCAGACCCACGCCGATGACGGTGCCGAGCACGGTGCCCGCTCCGCCGGTCAGCAGGGTGCCGCCGATGACGACGACCGAGATGGCGTCCAGCTCGGTGCCGACGCCGATGACCGTGACGCCGGACTGGAGGTAGGCGGCGGTCAGCGCGCCCGCCAGCCCGGACAGCACGCCGCTCATCGTGTAGACGGTGATCTTGGTGCGGGCGACCGGCAGACCCATCAGCAGCGCGGACTGCTCCGCGCCGCCGGTCGCGAACACCGACTGGCCGAACCTGGTGCGCCGCAGCACGATCCCGCCGACCACGCACAGGGCCGCCGCGATGAACACCGGGTACCCGAAGCCGCCGATCGTGCCGCGGCCCAGCTCGATGAACGCCGAGTCGGCCGGGACGCGGTAGGTGGTCGAGCCCTCGTCGGTGATCGCGAGCAGCAGGCCCCTGGCGAACAGCAGCGACGCCAGCGTGACGATGAACGGCGCCATCTTCGTCCTGGCCACCAGCACGCCGTTGACGAACCCGATCAGCCCGCACACCACGAGCGGCAGCGCCAGCGCCACCAGGAACCCGTGCTGGGAGCCGTAGGCGGCCAGCACGCCGCCGAGCGCGTACACCGACCCGACGGACAGGTCGATGCCCCCGGTGATGATCACGAACGTCATGCCGAGCGCGATCACCGCCAGGAACGAGCTCTGGAGCGCCAGGTCGCGGAGGTTGTCCAGGCTGCCGAAGCGCGGGAACGAGAACCACGCCACGACCACCACGAGCACGAGCGCGATGGCCGCGCCCTGCCGTTGCAGGACGCCGGTCATCAGCTCGCGCCGGGTCGTGGAGGCGGTGGTGTCCGGAGGATCGGTGATCACGGCGGTCAACGGGTGCTCCGTTCACGGGCGACGTACACCGCGACGACGATGATCGCGGCCTGGACCATCTGCGCGGTCGAGTCGGGCAGGTTGTGCTTGATGAGCGTGGCGCGCACCAGCTGCATGAGGATCACGCCGAACACCGTGCCGAGGATCCGCACCCGACCGCCGGTGAGCGCCGTGCCGCCGACCACCACCGCGGTGATGGCGGACAGCTCCATCAGCAGCCCGATGTCGGCCGGGTCGCTGGCGCTGAGCCGGGCGGTCGCGAGCACGCCCGCCACGGCCGCGAGCAGGCCGCAGATCGCGTAGACGCCGACCAGCACGGACTTCACCGGCAGACCGGCCAGCCCGCTCGCCGTGCGGTTGCCGCCGATCGCGACCAGCCTGCGGCCGAACGTGGTGCGTCCGACCAGCAGCGCCACCACGACCGACAGCAGGCCCGCGATCCACACGCTGATCGGGATGCCCGCGAGGTCGCCGGTGCCCAGTTCGAGGAACGACTTGTCGTGCAGCTGCACGAGCTGGCCCTCGGCTATCACGAGCGCGAGCCCGCGCCCGCCGACCAGCAGCGCCAGTGTCGCCACGATCGGCTGGATGCCGAGGTGGGCGACCAGGAAGCCGTTGAACATCCCGGCCGCGAGCCCGACCGCCAGCGCGATGAGGACGGCCGGGACCGGGCCCGCGCCCAGGTACAGCGGGATGAGCGACGCGGCGAGCGCCATCACGGCGCCGACCGACAGGTCGACGCCCTCGGTGCCGATCACCAGCGCCATGCCCAGCGCCACGATGCAGACCGGCGCGGCCTGCACGAGCTGCGTGCGGAAGTTGCCCAGCGTCAGGAAGTTCGCGGTGAAGAACACGTTGAACAGCAGCAGCGCCACGACGGCCACGTAGACGCCGTACTCCTGGAGCCACCGGGCCACGCGGGCGCGGTCGATCCCGCCCGCCGTCGCCGTCGCCGCGGTCACGGCGCCTCCCCCGCGATGGCGGCGAGCACCTTGTCCTGGGTGAGGTCGTCTCCCGACAGCTCACCCACCACGGCCCCGTCCTTGAGCACGACCAGCCGGTCGGCCCCGTCGATCAGTTCCTCCATCTCCGAGGAGATCAGCAGCACGGCCAAGCCTTCCTGGGCGAGTTCGTCGATCAGCGCCTGCACCTCGGCCTTGGCGCCGACGTCGATGCCGCGGGTGGGCTCGTCGAGCAGCAGGACCTTCGGCCTGGTGCACAGCCAGCGGGCCAGCAGCACCTTCTGCTGGTTGCCGCCGGACAGCTCCGACACGAGCTGGTCGGGGTTGGACACCTTGATGCGCAGCCGCTTCACGAAGGTGTCGACGATCCGGTCCTGCTTCTCCCTGCTGACC
>NZ_DBNGPQ010000100.1:0-106763 GCF_057122925.1 Umezawaea sp.
TGGGAGAAAAGTCCGGTGGTGCGCGGATACCCGTGCCGCGCGTCGCCAAACCACATCGGGCAGGATTCGTGCCATGTCCTTGCGCCTGCACGCCCCGGTGGTCCTGCCCTGCGATCCGACCTGCAGCGTCCTGCGGGACGCGGTGGTCGACCTCTCCGACGAAGGCCGCATCACGCACACCGGTCCGGCCGCCACCGCACCCGCCTTCGACGGCGAGGTCCGGAAGCTGACCGGCATCCTCATGCCCGGCCTGGTCAACACCCACGCCCACAGCCCCATGACCGTGCTCCGCGGCCTCGGCGGCGACCTGCCGCTGCTGCGCTGGCTGCGCGAGGCCATGTGGCCCGCCGAAGCGAAGATGACGCCGCGGGACAGCGGCGCCGGGATGCTCCTCGGCGCGATCGAGATGCTGCGCAACGGCGTCACCACCAGCGCCGAGATGTACTTCCACGGCGAGAACCTGGTCGAGTCCGTGCTGGCCGCGGGTTCCAGGGCCGTGGTGGGCCTCGCCATCCTCGACCTGCCCGGCATGCCGTGGCGCCCGATGGCCGACGCGGTCGACAAGTGGATCGACGCCGACGGCCTCCGCTTCGGCCCCGGTGACCGCGTCGAACTCGGCTACGGCCCCCACTCCGCGTACATGCTGTCCCCGGAGGCGCTGGGCGAGATCGCCGCCGCCGCCCGGTCCCGCGGCGCGCTCACGCAGATCCACGTCGCCGAGGCGCCGAACGAGGACGAGGCCCAGCGCGCCTCGCACGGCTCCGTGCCGCGGCTGCTGGAGCAGGCCGGTGTCCTGCGGGGCCGCGTCCTGTCCGCGCACTCCGTCCACCTCTCGCCGGAGGACATCGCCATCTACGCGGCCAACGGCGTCGGCGTGGCCCACTGCCCCGGCTCGAACACCAAGCTCGCCTCCGGCATCGCGCCCCTGCGGGCGTACCTGGACGCGGGTGTCGCCGTCGGCCTCGGCACCGACGGTCCGGCCAGCAACGACGACCTCGACCTGTTCGAGGAAGCCCGCCTGGCGGCGCTGCTGGCCAGGGTCTCGGCGATGGACGCGTCCGTGGTCCGCGCGGCCGACGCCCTGCTCCTCGCCACCCGCGGCGGCGCGGCGGCGCTCGGCCGCGACGACATCGGCGTGCTCGAAGCGGGCCGCTGGGCCGACGTCGTGCACATCGACGTCGACGACCCGGCGTTCGCCACCGGCGTGGACGCCCCGGACGACCAACTGCTGGCCAACCTCGTGTGGGCGTCCGGTTCGCGGCGGGTGCTGGACGTGTGGGTCGCGGGCGAGCAGGTCGTCGCGGGCGGCGAGAACACGCGGGTGGACCGCTCGGAGGCCCAGGCGGCGGTCGGCGCGGTGTCGGCACGGCTGCGGGCGTAGTCCTTCGTCAACTCCTGTGCGACACCCGCGCCCCGGCCGGACAGGTACCGGTCGCAGGGCGGACGAAGGGGTGCCACGAGCGGTGATGAAGATCCAGAGCGGCGTTCCCGCGCTGCCGCGGGCAGCACGGCGCACTCTGGTAGGTCGGAGGCCCTTCGACGCGCGTCGAAGGGCCTCCGCTCGTCAGTGCGCGCGCGGCCGGACGACGATCTCGGTGAGGTGCGCGTCCGGGCCCGCGAGGACGGCGGCGGCGACCGCGCGGCCCACGGAGTCGGCCTCCAGGTAGAACCGCGGCTCGTACTCGCCGCCCTCCTGGGCGCGGACGTCGCGCTGCATGTCGGTGTCGACCCGGCCGGGGTGGACGGACGTGACGCGGATGCCGTGCTCGCGCTCCTCCTCCGCGCGCAGGGAGTCGCCGAAGGCGCGGAGGGCGTGCTTGCTGGCCGCGTAGGCGCCCCAGTTCGGGTGGGCGTGCAGGCCCGCGCCGGAGTTGATCAGGACCACCTGGCCGCTGGTGGCGCGCAGCGCGGGGAGCAGGAGCCTGGTCAGCTCGGCCACGGCGAAGAGGTTGAGGTCGAACGTGCGGCGCCACAGGTCCGGCGGGGAGTCGACGACGTGCCCCAGCTCGGTGACCCCCGCGCTGTGCACCAGCACGTCGAGGCGCCCGATGGACGGGACGGCCTCGGCCAGCGCGGCGTGGTCGGTGATGTCGACCTGCCACGGGCGGGCGTTGGGGAGCGAGGCCGCCAACGCCCCGAGGGCGTCGGCGTCACGTCCGCCCAGGAGGAGTTCGTGGGTGTCGGACAGGGAGCGGGCGATGGCCGCGCCGATGCCGCGTGAGGCGCCGGTGATCAAAGCGACAGGAGACATCCCTGAACCCTAGGGTCAGGTGGGTGGACACCGAACCGCGCTCCCGCGTCGTGCGGAAGGTCGCGCTGCGACTCGTTCCGTACCTGTGCCTGCTGTACTTCGTGAACTACCTGGACCGGGTGAACATCGGGTTCGCCGGACCGAACGGGATGCGTGAGGAGCTCCAGCTCACGGCGACCGCCTTCGGGTTCGCGTCGGGCATCTTCTTCGTCGGCTACCTGCTGCTGGAGGTGCCGAGCAACCTGGCACTGCACCGGTTCGGGGCGCGGCGGTGGATCGCGCGGATCATGGTCACCTGGGGCGTGCTGGCGACCGCGATGGCGTTCGTGCCGAACGGGTCCGTGCTGATCCTGCTGCGGTTCCTGCTCGGCGTGGCCGAGGCGGGGTTCTTCCCCGGCATCATCCTGTACCTGACGTACTGGTTCCCGGCGTCGGAGCGGGCGCGGGTGGTCGCCCTGTTCATGGCGGCCGTGCCGATCTCGTCGGCGTTGGGCGCGACCACGTCGGGTCTGCTGATCGAGGCGGGCGACGGGTGGCTCGGGCTGTCCGGCTGGCGGGTGATGTTCCTGGTCGAGGGCCTGCCCGCGCTGGTGCTGGCCGTGGTCACGTGGTTCTACCTGACGGACCGGCCGTCGGACGCGAAGTGGCTGACGGCCGACGAGCGGCGGTGGCTGGCCCGTGAACTGCTGGAGGAGCAGCAGCGCACGGAGGCCGAGCACCACTGGCCGTTGCGGAAGGCGCTGACGCACCCGCGGATCCTGGCGCTGGCGTTCGTGTACTTCGGCGTCGTCTACGGCCTGTACACGCTGGGGTTCTTCCTGCCGACGATCATCGCGGGCTTCGAGCAGCAGTTCGGCACGACGATGTCGGTGGTGGAACGCGGGCTGGTGAACGCGATCCCGTACGCGATCGGCGCCGTCGTGATGGTGCTGTGGGCGCGGCACGGCGACCGGACCGGTGAGCGGACGTGGCACGTGGCGCTGCCGGTGCTGGTCGGCGGGGTGGCGATCCCGATCGCGCTCCACCTGGGCAACCCGGTCGCGGCGATGGTCGCGGTGACCGTGTGCGCGGTGGGGGTGTGCGCGGCGCTGCCGACGTTCTGGGCGCTGCCGTCGAGCTTCCTGACCGGCGCGGCCGCGGCGGGCGGGATCGCGCTGATCAACTCGCTGGGCAACGTCAGCGGGTTCGTCGGCCCGTACGTGACGGGCTGGCTGCACGACCTGACCGGCACGCAGCGCGCCGGGCTGTGGGTGGTCGGGGTCTGCATGGTGACGGCCGCGCTGGTCGTCCTGCGGCTCGGTCGAGCCGCGGGACGACCGGCGGATCAGGCCGACTCGTAGAAGGTGCAGAGGGCGGTGTAGGGCACGGACACCTGGGCGTCGGGCTCGCACGTGCCTGCCGGGGCGACGCCGCCCTCGGTGTTCAGCCGCTGCACGTAGGTCGCGCCGCCGAGCAGGCCGTCGCCGCGCACGGCCTTGGCCTTGAGCAGCAGCTCCGGGATCGCGCCCGGCCGGTCTACCTCGGCGCCGTCGACCGCGGCGGCCTCGACCGCACTCCCGTCCACGGTGGACACCCGCACCGGGCCGCGCGAGTGCGGCACGACGGGCTCGGCGTCCTCGTCGGCGACCCTGACGTCCTGCTTCTCCGCAGCCGGGGAGGAGGACGGGGCGCGCTCGTCGCCGCACGCCGACGTCACGCCCGCCAGCGCGAGGGCTCCGAGGGTCGGACCGATGAGCTGGACACGCTTCACCGTGCACTCCTGGGGGATGGCCGTTGGGGGGGAACCGGCTGTCCGCGGTGCAGCCACCCGTGACACGGGCGGTCGTTCGGCGTGGTTCAACCGAGGTGTGTGGCCGCGGGCGCAGGGGTCCGCGGCCACCGTCTCGAACGGACTCAGCCGCAGATGCGGCCGTTGTCCTTCTTCCACGCCACCACGACGGACGGGCGCGGCTGGCTGGTGCCGCCGTCCGGCCAGTGCGACAGCGGGTTGTCGGCGCTGGCGCCGGTGATCTCACCGGGGTGCTGCACCGAGACGAGGATGAACCGGTCGTTGATCACCGGACCGCAGGTCTCCGCCCCCTTGGGCACCGTCAGGAACTGCTTGACCCGCCCGCGGTAGCGCCCCTCGACCGGCACGGCGAACAGGCCGTCGTTGGAGCCCAGCGCGTTGCCGTCGGTGGAGATCCACAGGTTGCCGCTGCTGTCGAACGCCACGTTGTCCGGGCACGAGATGGGGCTGACCTGCGTCTTGTCGTAGCCGCCGAAGTAGGTGTCGGCCGTCGCGGGGTCGCCGCAGACCAGCAGGAGCGTCCAGCGGAACGTGGTCGCGGTCGCGTCGCCGCGGTTCTCCTCCCACTCCAGGACGTGACCGTTGCGGTTGCCGACCCTCGGGTTGATCTCGGTGCCCGCCTCCTTGCCCGGCTTGCCGCGGTCGGTGTTGTTGGTCAGCGCCGCGTACACCTTGCCGGTGCGCGGGCTGGCCTCGATGTCCTCGGGGCGGTCCATCTTGGTGGCGCCGACCTTGTCCGCGGCGAGCCGCGTGAAGACGTACACCTCCTCGGCGGTGAAGCCGTCCACGAACGACCGGTCGCCGCTGACCAGCTTGAGCCACTCGCCGGTGCCGTCGAAGTGGCCGTCGGCGGGGAGCTTGCCGGTGCCGTCGATCTCGGCTGCCGGGCTGTTGCCGCTGAACCGCGCCACGTACAGCGTGCCGTCGGAGAGCAGCTTCTTGTTCTGCTCGCGGGCCCGGCGGCTGTCGCCCTTCACGATCCTGTTCTTCGACACGTACTTGTAGATGTAGTCGAAGCGCTCGTCGTCGCCCATGTACGCCACGACCCGGCCGTCCTTCGCGACCCGGATGGTGCAGCCCTCGTGCTTGAACCGGCCGAGCGCGGTGTGCTTGACCGGCGCGGAGTCCTTCTCGTGCGGGTCGATCTCGACGATCCAGCCGTGCCGGTTGAACTCGTTGGGCTCCTGCGCGAGGTCGAAGCGCTTGTCGAACCGCTCCCACTTGCGCTCGGTCGTCGCGCCGGGCAGGCCGTAGCGGCTGGCGCGGGCCTTGGCGACCGGGTCGGTGATCGCGGCGCCACCGGCGAAGTAGCCGTTGAAGTTCTCCTCGCCGGACAGGATCGTGCCCCACGGCGTCACGCCGCCCGCGCAGTTGCCGAACGTGCCGAGCACGCGCTTGCCGGTCGGGTCGGTCGACGTCCTCAGGTACTCGCTGCCCGCCGCCGGACCATCGACCGCGAACGGCGTGGTGGCGGTGATGCGGCGGTTGTACTTGCGGTCCAGCTTCGGCACGAGCTTGCCGCTGCGGTGGTCCTGCTCGACCACGACGACGGAGAAGCCGTGCCCGGCCCACCCGATCCTGACCTGCGCCTCGGTGGGGTTCTCGGGGTCGTAGCCCTTGTGCAGGAACGGTTCCGTCGTGTACTCGTGGTTGCTGCCCATGAGCCAGCGGTTCCAGCCGTCGAGCGGGACCAGGCCGCAGAAGTCGTTGTTGTAGCCGAACTGCATGGCCTGCGCCTCGGGCGTCTGGTTGTCGAAGTCGAACGCGGGCGCGCCCGGCACGACCGGGTCGCCCCAGCGGATCACGACGGCGGACTCGTAGCCCTCGGGCGTGACGATCCGGTCCTCGGTGTTCGGCGCGACGGCGGTGAAGTTCAGGCCGTCCTTGCGACGGCCGCCGCCCAGGTCGGCGTCGATCGTGACGTCCGGGGCTGCGGCAGCGGCGGTGCCGGTGCCGAGAGCGGTCGCACCGGCGCCCGCCACCGCGAGGACGGCACCCGCCTTGAGCACGCCGCGACGGCTGACGGCCTCGCGGACGACGTCGCCGAAGTAGGTGTTGTCCGAGGTGTTCGGGGCGTCGTGCGCGCAGGCGTTGGCGCAGCGGTAGAGGCAGGTCGTCTCCGACCGCCCCAGCGGGTGGTTGGGCAGCAGCAGGGGGAGCAGGCGACGAGCCCGATCGGCGGGTGCGGACACGCGGACCTCCGTGGTGGATCGGTGGGAACCGGCCGACCGTAGGAGGACAAGCGGATGTCCAGCGGACATCGAGGTGAACGCAGGACGAACACCCGCCGATCAGGGCACGTCAGGACCCGATCTCGTCCGGCTGGCGCCGCCCCTGCTTCCACACCGCGACCACGGACGGCCTCGGCTGGCTCGTGCCGCCGTCCGGCCAGTGCGACGCCGGGTTGTCCGCCGTCGCCCCGTCCACCTCACCGGGGTGCTGCACGCACACCGTCACCACCCGCTCGGTGATGACCGGCCCGCACGTCTCCGCACCGCGCGGCACCGTGAGGAACTGCTTGAGGTGACCGCGATGCGGCCCCGACACCGGGACGCCGAACAGGCCGTCGTTGTTGCCGTTGAGGGCGGCGCCCGAGTCGCTGGAGATCCACAGGTTGCCGTGCGGGTCGAACGCGACGTTGTCCGGGCTGGAGATCGGCGACACCTGGTCCTTCGGGAAGCCCGCGAAGTAGGTGTCCGGCGCGGCCGGGTCGCCGCACACCAGGAACAGGTTCCAGGAGAACGACAGCGCGAGCGCGTCGCCCCGTCGTTCGGTCAGCTCCAGCACCTGGCCGTGCTTGTTGAGCACGCGCGGGTTCGGCTCGGTCGCGCCCTCCTTGCTGTCGGGCTTGCCGCGGTCGACGTTGTTGCTCAGCGCGCAGTAGACGACACCGGTCTTCGGGTGCGCCTGGATGTCCTCTGGCCGGTCCATCTTCGTCGCGCCGACCTCGTCGCCCGCGAGCCTGGTGAACACGTAGACCTCCTCGGCGGTCATGCCGGGGACGAACGACCTGTTCCCCGAGGCCAGGGGGATCCACTCGCCGGAACCGTCGAAGTTCCCGTCGGACGGGAGCGTGCCGGTGCCGTCGATCTCGGCGGGCGGGCTGTCGCCGGTGAAGCGGCCGACGTAGAGCGTGCCGTCGTCGAGCAGCGTCATGTTGTGGCGCCGCGCGGCCCTGCTGTCGCCCTTGCGCATCCTGCCGTTGGAGA
Source organism: Umezawaea sp. (assembly GCF_057122925.1). Taxonomy (NCBI): domain Bacteria; kingdom Bacillati; phylum Actinomycetota; class Actinomycetes; order Pseudonocardiales; family Pseudonocardiaceae; genus Umezawaea; species Umezawaea sp. The sequence goes on from NZ_DBNGPQ010000100.1 coordinate 7,250, forward strand.
TGAACTTGTAGATGTACTCGAACCGCTCGTCGTCACCGGAGTACGCGACGACCCGGCCGTCGTCGGCGACGCGGATGTTGGCGCACTCGTGCTTGAAGCGGCCGAGCGCGGTGTGCTTGACCGGTGTGGAGTCCGGGTCGTTCGGGTCGAGTTCGACGACCCAGCCGAACCTGTTGACCTCGTTGGGCTCCTGCGCCAGGTCGAACCGCTTGTCGAACCGCTCCCACTTGCGCGTGGTGGCCGTCCCGGTGACGCCGTAGCGGGTCAGCCTGGGGTCGTTGCGGCCGGCCGCGTTGCCGAAGTACTGGTTGAAGTTCTCCTCGCCGGACAGGATCGTGCCCCACGGGGTCACGCCGCCCGCGCAGTTGTTCAGCGTGCCGAGCACGCGCTTGCCCGTCGGGTCGACCGAGGTCTTGAGCAGGTCGCTGCCCGCGGCCGGCCCGCGCACCTCGAACGGCGTGGTCATGGTGAACCGGCGGTTGTACCGGCTGAACGACGGCGTGAGCTTGCCGGAGAACGGGGTCCGCTTCACCATCACGACGGACAGGCCGTGCGCCGCCCACGCGATGCGGACCTGCTCCTCGGTCGGGTCGTCCGCGCTGTAGCCGCGGAACATCATCGGCTCGGTCGTGTACTCGTGGTTGGTCACCAGCAGGTTGACCAGCCCGAGCGGGTCCTGCGGCAGCAGCGCGGCGAAGTCGCAGTTGAAGCCGAACCGCTTCTCCTGGAGGGCCGCGGTCTGGTTGTCGAAGTCGAACTCCGGCACGCCGGGGAACAGCGGGTCGCCCCACCGGATCACGACGTGCTGCTGGTAGCCCTCGGGCACCACCACCGCGTCGAGCTGGTTCGGCGCGACCGGCGTGAAGTCGAGGCCGCGCGGGGCCTTCCCGCCGCCGCGGGCGGCCTGGGCCTGGTCGGTGGTGGACGGGTCGGCGGGGTCGGCGGCGGCGACGGCCGGCAGGCCCGTCCCGACGCCGAACGCGACGACCGCGCCCGCCCTGATCGCGGTCCGCCTGGAGATGAGCTGCTGGACCACGTCGCCGAGGTAGCTGTTGCCGGACGTGTTCGGCACGTCGTGGAAGCACGCGTCGCCGCACCGGTATTCGCACGTCAACGCGGCGCGGTTGCTCGCGTGGTTGGACAGCAGGGGTAGGTGTCGCACTCGAACGCCTCCTACGATCAGTCCTGAGAACCCACTGACCGTAAGTCGTCGTTCACCTTTTGTTAACCGACTGCTTCGTCCCCGACGAGAACGGCTTCGGCGGGCAGCACGTGGACGTCCGGCCGCGGCCCACCGATCGACAGGAGTCCGGCGGCGACCGCGCACAGCACGGCGGCGGCGACGAACGGCGCGTGCGGCGAGCCGAACCACTCTGCGACGTGGCCGACGAGCGTCGCGGCGGCGGCACCGCCGAGCCAGCGCAGGAAGTTGTAGCCCGCGCTCGCGACCGGGCGCGGAGCAGGGCTGATGCTCATCGCGGTGCCGGTGAACAGGGTGTTGAGCAGGCCGGACACGACACCGCTGAGGATCACGGCGACGACCAGCACGGTCTTGTCGTCCACGCTCATCACGAGCATCAGCGCGGCGAAGCCGATCACCGCCAGCACCGTCGCGCGGCGCTCGCCGAACCGGGCCGCCAGGCGCGGGGCCAGCACGACACCCGCGACGGCGACGCAGAGGCCCCAGCCGAAGAACACGAGTCCGATCTGGACGGCGCCCCAGCGCAGCACGAACGGCGACCAGGCCAGGACCGTGAAGAACGCGGCGGTGTACAGCGCGGCACCGGCCGACGTGCGGAACAGGCCACCGTGCCGCAGCGCCCGCAGCGGGTCGAGCAGGCCGACCCCCGCGCGCTGCTCGGCGGCGTCGGACGGCAGCATCGTCGCGCACAGCACCAGGGCGACGGCCATCAGCGCGGCCGTGCCGAAGAACGGGCCGCGCCACGAGATGCCGCCCAGCAGCGCGCCGAGCAGCGGTCCGACCGACAGGCCGATGCCGAGCGCGGCCTCGTACAGCAGGATCGCGCCCTTCTGCCCGCCCGAGGCGGCGCCGACGATCACCGAGAGCGCGGTCGCGATGAAGAACGCGTTGCCGAGCCCCCAGACCGCCCGCAGGCCGACCAGCTGGCCGATCGACCCGGCCAGCGCGCACGCCAGCGTGGCCACGACGATCAGCACCAGGCCGGTCAGGACGGTGCGCTTGGCGCCGAAGCGGGCGGCCATCGTGCCGGTGAAGAGCATCGCCAGCACCTGCACGCCCAGGTACGACGAGAAGAGGAGGGTCACCTGGGAAGGCGTGGCGTGCAGGCCTTCTGCGATGGACAGCAGGATCGGGTCGACCAGGCCGATGCCCATGAAGGCGATCACCGCGGCGAACGCGGTGATCCACACCGTGCGGGGCTGGCCCTTGACCGCATCGAGGAGTTTCGGGTGTTCGCTCACGTTTAGCCATGCTAACTTATTTCGCTTCGCTAACCTAAGTACATTGGCTCACAGGTACGGTCTGGACCGTGGAAGCAGTGGTTTTCGACCTCGACGGCGTACTCGTGGACTCCGAACGCATGTGGGACGAGGTGCGACAGGCGTTCGCCGCCACCCACGGAGGGACGTGGCTGGCCGACTCGACACGGGCCATGCAGGGCATGAGCACCCCCGAGTGGGCCTCCTACCTGGTGGACGAGGTGGGCGTGCGGCTCTCACCGGAGGCCACCGCCGAGGGCGTCGTCGACGAGATGGCCGCCCGCTACGCCCAGGGCCCACCGGTCATCGAGGGCGCGGTCGACGCCGTGCGCGCCGTCGCGGCCCGCTGCCCCGTGGCCATCGCCAGCTCGTCCCCACCCGTCCTGATCAGGGCGTTCCTCGAAGCGACCGGCCTGTCCAGCCTGGTGCCCGTCGCACTGTCCAGCGAGCAGACCGGCGCGGGCAAACCGGCCCCCGACGTCTACCTGGCCGCCGCCCGCGAGCTGGGCGTGGACGCGACGACGTGCGCCGCCGTGGAGGACTCCACGAACGGCCTGCGCGCCGCCCTCGCCGCGGGCATGACCGTCTACGCCATCCCCAACCCGCACTTCCCACCGGACCCGGCGGTGCTGGCGACCGTGACGGTGGTCGACTCCATCACGGCCCTGCCGGACGCGCTCCGCTGACCGTTGTTCCACGTGGAACCAACACGCGGGTGACCTGACCAGCCCCAACGACCAGCAGACGCGAATTTCGAACGCGCGTTCGATAGGATGCCGCAGTGGTGGACCGACGTGAACACGCAGCCCTGCTGCTGGCGCTCCGCGCGAGCGGCAGGCCGTGGGCCGACGTCACCAGGGTCGTCGAAGAGGCCGGGTCGGCCTTGTCCGTGCTGGAGAACCTGCTGACACCGGATCAACCGGCCCTGGACCAGGCCGAGTGGGATCCGACCGCGGCGCTCGACGCGGCGGAGCAGGAGATCGAGGGCTGGCAGGCGGAAGGCATCCGGCTGACCACCGTGCTGGACGACGACTACCCGTTGCAGTTGCTGATGGTGCACCAGCGGCCGCCGCTGCTCACCTACCGGGGACAGTTGGATCCGATCGACCAGCACGCGGTGGCCGTGGTGGGCAGCCGCGCGGCGACCTCCCGCGGGCTCGCCATCACCAGGGAGGTCGCCACCCTCCTGACCAAACAGGACATCACCGTGCTCAGCGGCCTGGCGGCCGGTGTCGACACGGCTGCGCACCGTGCGGTGCTCGACGCGGGCGGGCGGACCGTGGCGGTCGTGGGCACGGGGTTGCGCCACTGCTACCCGGCCTCGAACGTCGAACTTCAGACCGGGGTGGAACGAACAGGGGCGGTGATCTCGCAGTTCCTGCCCGACGTCGGACCCGCGAAGCGCAACTTCCCGATGCGCAACGCGGTGATGAGCGGGTGCGGTGTCGCCACGGTGGTCGTCGAGGCCGGGGAGCACAGCGGAACCCGGATCCAGGCCCGGCTGGCCCTCGAGCACGGCAGGCACCTGTTCCTGATGCCGGAGGTCGCGACCGGGACGACGTGGGGTCGCGACATGGCCACGCGCCCGAACACCACGGTCCTGACCGGTCCGGACCACCTGGTGGAGGCGGTCGCCGAGCTCACGGCCGACGTGTCCGAACTGGTGCAGTTCTGACAGTGGTGAACACGGTCACGCGGCTGTCCGAGCCGTACGAGAACTTCCTGCTGCGACCACCGAGCGCCGGACCCGGCGTGTGCGCCACGTGCTGGCGCGACGTGGCGTCCGGGACGCACTGCGACCGCTGCCGCGAGCACGTGGCCGCGGCGCCCCACCTGCTCGCCGACGTGGTCGTGCCGATAGCGCTCGCCGTCAGCGGGAAGCAGTTCGCCGACGAACTGGGCCAGTACAAGAACTCCCGGCGCCACGACGTGCGGAGGAGGCTCGGCCTCGGATTGGCCGCGGTCGCCGAGCGGTTCACCGCGACGCACGAGACCTGTCTGGCGGGAGCGGGGCGGTTCGACATCGTCACCACGGTCCCCAGCGCGAGGGGACGTGCTCCCCACCCGCTGGCCACCATCGTCGGCAGGACCATGAGCACCACCAGGGAGCGGTACCGCGCCCTGCTCGAACCCGGTTCGAGGACCGCGGCCGGTCGAACGTTCGCGGTAGACCGGTTCACCTGCTCGGAGCCCCTGTCGGGACGGCGCGTCCTCCTCGTGGACGACACCTGGACCACGGGCGCCAGCGCCCAGTCGGCAGCCGCCGCGCTGAGGCTGGCGGGCGCGAGCACGGTGGCCACCCTCGTGCTCGGCAGGCGGTTCGACGTGGAGTTCCAGCCGGAGCTCTCCGCGCGCTACCTGGCGAGGGCGGGCGCGCGCCGGTTCGACTGGGAGACCTGCTGCCTGTGCCAGGAACCCTCGGGGTGGCCCAACGCCTAACCTCCCCACCATGACTGATCGAGTTGCGGTGGTGACCGGTGCGGCACAGGGCATGGGGCGGCGGATCGCCGAGGTGCTCGGGGCCGAGGGGTACGCGGTGGTCGGGTTCGACCTCCAGGAGACCGACGGCGGGGTGGCGGGCGACGTGGCGTCGGCCGCCGACGTGACGCGGCTGGTGGAGCACGTGCGGGACCGCCACGGCCGGGTCGACGTGCTGGTCAACAACGCGGGCATCGCGGGCATCACCCCCTTCGAGGACACGTCCCCGGAGGTGTGGCAGCGGATCATGGAGGTCAACCTCACCGGCCCGTTCCTGCTCAGCCAGGCGTTCGGCCGGATGATGCTCGCCCGGAACGAGGGGTCCATCGTCAACATCGCCTCGGTCGCGGGGCTGAGCGGCGTGGCCGACCGCGCCGCCTACAACACCAGCAAGCACGGTCTGATCGGCATGACCAGGACCCTCGCCGTGGAGTGGGGCGGCAGGGGGGTGCGGGTCAACGCGGTGTGCCCCGGCTGGGTCAAGACGGAGATGGACGTCGAGTCCCAGGCCGGTGGCCACTACGTCGACCAGGACATCACCGACCACGTCCCCGCGGGCCGGTTCGCGGTGCCGGACGACATCGCCCAGGCCGTCGCGTTCCTCGCCGACCCCACCCGCAGCGGTTTCATCAACGGCGTGGCACTGCCGGTCGACGGCGGCTGGACGGCCGACGGGTCGTGGCAGTCGCTGCGGCTGTCGAAGCGCTAGACGCCCTGCCAGGGCGTGCACACCTCGTACCGGCGCGCGCTCACGAGCGTCCACCCGGCGGCGCACGCGCGCACGGCCCGCGTGTCCGGGCCGATCCGGCCCGTCCCGCTGACCGCGGTCAGCTCGCCGGTGCCGGACGTGGTCTTCTCGGCCATCGTGATCGGCTCCGGCCACTGGTCCCGGCGCTGCTGCACGGACACCGTGAGCCACGCGGTCGCGGTCGGGGTGGCCGAGAGGAACCGGCCGCTGGCGTAGAAGTCCTTGTCGGTCAACGACAGCACCTCGACGCACAGCTCGTTCTTGTCCGACGTCGGCGGCTCCAGGCACGTCGGCGCGGCGGCGGCGGTGGCGGTCGGCGTGAACAGGCCGGTCAGGAACACGGCCACCAGCATTGGCTTCAGCATGAGAAGAACCCCCTGCGCCGCAGGTTAACGACCCGCGGCGCAGGGGGTGTACGGAAGACGTGCGACTAGCGCTCGGCGTCGCCGCGGATGAACGCCTCCACGGCGAGGTGCGCCTCGGAGTCCGAGTACTGCTCCGGCGGCGACTTCATGAAGTACGAGGACGCCGACAGGATCGGGCCGCCGATGCCCCGGTCCAGAGCGATCTTCGCGGCGCGCACGGCGTCGATGATGATGCCCGCCGAGTTCGGCGAGTCCCACACCTCCAGCTTGTACTCCAGGTTCAGCGGCACGTCGCCGAAGGCGCGCCCCTCGAGCCGGACGTAGGCCCACTTGCGGTCGTCGAGCCACGCCACGTAGTCCGACGGACCGATGTGGACGTTGCGCTTGCCGAGGTCGCGGTCCACCTGGGACGTGACGGCCTGCGTCTTGGAGACCTTCTTGGACTCCAGGCGCTCCAGTTCCTTCATGTTGAGGAAGTCCATGTTGCCGCCCACGTTGAGCTGCATGGTGCGGTCCAGCTGGACACCGCGGTCCTCGAAGAGCTTCGCCAGCACGCGGTGCGTGATGGTGGCGCCGACCTGGGACTTGATGTCGTCGCCGACGATCGGCACGCCCGCGGCGCGGAACTTCTCGGCCCACACCGGGTCGGAGGCGATGAACACGGGCAGCGCGTTGACGAACGCCACACCGGCGTCGATCGCGCACTGCGCGTAGAAGCGGTCCGCGTCCTCGGAACCCACGGGCAGGTACGCGACCAGCACGTCCGCCTCGGTGTCGCGCAGCACCTGGACGACGTCGACCGGCGCCTCGTCGGACTCCTCGATGGTCTCGCGGTAGAACCGGCCGAGACCGTCGTAGGTGTGGCCGCGCAGCACGGGTACACCGAGCGGCGGGACGTCGGCGATCTTGATCGTGTTGTTCTCGCTCGCGCCGATCGCCTCGGACAGGTCGCTGCCGACCTTCTTGGCGTCCACGTCGAACGCGGCCACGAACTCGATGTCGCGCACGTGGTAGTCGCCGAACTGGACGTGCATCAGCCCTGGCACCTTGGCGGACGGGTCGGCGTCCCGGTAGTACTGGACCCCCTGCACCAACGAAGCCGCGCAGTTGCCAACCCCGACGATGGCCACCCGAACAGTGCGGCGTTGTGCGCCCATGCCGAGTCCTCCTTTTGGTTCTGCTGTGGTTGTGCCCCTGATGGCGGCGGTCACTCTTCGGTCTTCCGCTGTTCGGCCTGCTCGTGGGCGATGAGCTCGTTGAGCCACCGCACCTCGCGCTCGGTCGTGTCCAGCCCCATGCGGTGCAGCTCGCGGGTGTAGCGGTCGATCCGGTCGCTCGCGCTGCCCAACGTGGTGCGCAAGCCCTCCCGGCGCTCCTCCACCCGCCTGCGCCTGCCCTCCAGGATCCGCATCCTGATCTCGGCGGGCGTGCGGGAGAAGAAGGCCAGGTGGACACCGAACGAGTCGTCGTCCCACGTCTGCGGTCCCGCGTCGACCAAGAGCTCGGCGAACCGCTCCTTGCCCTCAGCGGTGATCCGGTAGACCTTCTTGGCCCGTCGGCCCCAGGCCCGCACGTCTTCCTCCGGCGCCTCTTCGACGATGAGGTGGGCGCGTTGCAGACGCCCCAACGTCGGGTACAGCGTGCCGTAGGAGAACGCCCGGAAGGCCCCCAGCAGTTCGTGCAGGCGCTTCCGGAGTTCGTAGCCGTGCATGGGTGCCTCGTGCAGCAGGCCGAGGATGGCGAAGTCCAGCACGAGTCACCTCCCTACCTGAGCCCCGATGGGTGAACTCAGTATATCGGCCCGATACATCTGCGCCTCCTGTTGAGTGTGTGCTGTGGCACACCGTGATATCGGATTCACCGACGCTGCCCTGAACGGACCACCGGTGGCGGGCGGTCGCCACGTACTCTTGTCGCGTGGTGACCCAACGACAGGTCGTGGACTACGCGTTGCAGCGCCGTGCGCTGCTCGCCGACGTGCACTCGGGCCGGGTGGGTACCATGGAGGTCTGCGATGCGAGTCCATACCTACTCCGAGCTGCGAAGTTCCACGGTCAGCCGAGCGACGTCACGTGCCCGGTGTGCCGCAAGGAACCGCTGACTCTGGTGTCCTGGGTCTACGGCGAAGAGCTCAAGCACGCCGCCGGTTCCGCGAGGACCGCGGACGAGCTCGGACGGATGTCGAACCTCTACGAGGAATTCACCGTGTACGTCGTGGAAGTCTGCCGCACATGTAGTTGGAACCACCTGGTGCAGTCATACGTCCTGGGGACGCGTGGTCTGAAAACTCAGAAGCCACGCCGGAGGACCGCGGCGGAGTGAACCCGCTCCGTCCGCTGATCGCCGTAACCGAACACCTGCGGTGTGTGACCACCGAACCGCGCACGCGCGTGCGCCGGTCTGGGAGGGCCTTTTCGTGAACGACCAGCATGACGACAGGCAACGTGGCGGCGAGCCGCAGTGGCCGACCGGGGACGACCCGGACGGCGGCGCGGCGGGCAGGCGTCACGGTGCCCAGGATCAGCCGGATGATCGAACCGGCGCTCGGAACCCGTCGCACGGCGAGAACCGGCCCCCCCGACCGGGCACACCGCCCGGCGGTTTCCCGCGCCCCCCGCAGGGCGCCGTTCCCCCCCGTCCCGGCGGGCGCCCCGGCACGCCGCCCGGTGACTTCCCCCGCCCGCAGCAGGGCCCACCGCCCGGTGCCATGAACCAGGGCCCGCCGCCGCGCGGTCCCCAGGGCGGCCCCGGCGGCCGTCCTCCGCTGCCTCCCCCCGGCGGTCCCCGCAGGCCCCCCGTGCCACCCGGCGCGGGCGGGCCCGGTGGTCGTCCCCCCATGCCCCCCGGCGGTCCGGGCGGTCCCCGCCCCGGTGGCCCCGGTGGTCGTCCCGGCGGCCCCGGCCAGCCCCCGCCGCCCACCAACAAGCCCGACGAGCTGACGGACCTGCTCCAGCCCGTCCAGCCCTCGGTGAAGCGCGAACCCGACCTGCTCACGCACCGGGAACCCGACGAGCCCGCGATCTTCTACGGCGACGAGTCCCTCGAGGAGGACTACGACGACGAGGAGGAGCTGACGGACGAGGAGGAGCGCCGCTTGCGCAAGAAGCGGATCTGGCGGCGCGTCCGCCGCATCTCCTACGTGGCGGCCGGCCTGATGGTCCTGACCCCGGTCGTCGCCTTCGCCATCGCCTACCAGGTCGTCGACGTCCCCGACCCCGCCGTGGTCGCCGAGGGCCAGCAGAAGGCCGTCACGATCTACTACGCGGACGACTCCGAGATGACGAAGATCGCGCCCCAGGGCGCGAACCGCGAACTGCTGGCGGTGGACGACCCCGCGCTGACCGAGGACGTGAAGCACGCCATCTTCGCGGCCGAGGACGCCACCTTCGAGACGAACCCCGGCTTCGACACCAAGGCCATCGCCCGCGCCGTGTGGATCCAGGTCACCGGCGGTGAGAGCGGTGGTTCCGGTCTGACCCAGCAGTACGTCAAGAAGGCGACCGAGAACGAGGCGCCCACGCTCTCCAGGAAGTTCACCGAGGTCGTCAAGGCCTACAAGATGAGCAACCAGAAGGGCAAGAGCGAGATCCTCGCGGCGTACCTGAACACGATCTACCAGGGACGTTCGGCGTTCGGCATCAAGGCCGCCGCGAAGATGTACTACAACAAGGAGGTCCAGGACCTCACCGCGTCCGAGGCCGCCCTGATCGCGGGCATGATCCAGAACCCCAGCCGGTCCGAGGAGGAGGCATACCCGGTCAGCCGCTGGAAGTTCGTGATGGGTCAGATGCTCGAGAAGAACTGGATCACCCAGGAGTACTACGACTCCCAGACCTTCCCGAAGCCCGTGCCGCTGGCCGACGTCCAGCAGAACGCGCTGGAGGGTCCCCCCGCCCACATCCAGGCCCAGGTCGAGGCCGAGATGGCGAGCGCGGGCATCGACATGACGATGGAGAAGGCCCTCAAACTCGGCATCAAGGTCTACACGACCATCGACCCCAAGATGCAGCAGTCCGCCGACACCGCGGTCAAGGAGGTCATGGAGGGCCAGCCGGACAACCTGCGCTACTCGCTGACCGCCATCGACCCCGGCACCGGCGCGGTGCGGGCCTACTGGGCGGGCAACGACGGCTTCGGCATCGACTACAACAAGGGCACGCTCCAGGAGCCGGGCTCCTCGTTCAAGCCGTTCGACCTGGTCGCAGCGCTCCAGCAGGGTGAGGGCGTCGGCGAGGTCTACGACGGCAGTTCACCGCGGAAGTTCCCCGGTCGTGAGAACAACCCGGTCAAGAACGCCGCCGGTGTCGCCTGCAACGTCCCCAAGCAGTGCAGCGTCCGCGAGGCGATGGTCAAGTCGGTGAACACCGTGTTCTACGACATGGCCGTCAACAAGGTGGGCACCGGGAAGGTCGCCGAGGCCGCGTTCCAGGCCGGCATCCCCGAGGAGGTCTCGATCGCGGGCGGCGAACCGCAGAAGCTCCTGGCGGGCGAGAACGGCGACGGCCCCGACGGCAACATCTCCATCGGCGGTGGCAAGACCCTCGTGCGCCCGTTCGACATGACGTCGGCGTACGCGACCTTCGCGGCCAGGGGCACCTACCACGAGCCGTACTTCATCACGAAGATCGAGGGCCCGGACGGGAAGCTGCTGCACCAGCACGCCGACAAGTCCCGGTCCGCGTTCGACCCCGACCCCGCGAAGAGCGAGCAGATCGCGGACAACGTCACCGACGTGCTGAAGGACATCCCGAAGGCCTCCCCGCGCACCACCTGCGCGGGCGGCCGGGAGTGCGCGGGCAAGACCGGCACGCACGAGCTCGACGGCGTCGACAACTCGAAGGCCTGGATGGTCGGTTACGTGCCGACCCTCGCGGCGGGCGTCTACATGGGCACCGAGGCGGGCAACGTCGCCCTCCGCAACTCCCAGGACGACCCGATCTTCGGTTCGGGCCTGCCCGGCCAGATCTGGAAGAGGTTCATGGACCTGGCGCTGGACGGCGTGCCGAACGTCCAGTTCCCGAAGGCCAAGATGATCGGCCAGTCGGAGCCCCCGAGGCCGTCGCCCCCGCCCGCCCCGTCCACCACGACGACCACCCCGACCACCACCGAGCCGCCGCCGACGTCCGAGACGTCGGAGACCTCGACGACCTCCCAGACGCCGTCGTCCGGCAGGCCGCCGGGCTGCCTGCCCGGCTTCTGCCCGCCCAGCGGCACCAGCACGTCGACGCAGACGAACGGCGCCGGACCCGGCGGGGGTGGCAGGGACCCCGACGATCCCTGATCCAGCGCGATGACGATGGGCCCGACGCACCGCGTCGGGCCCATCGTCGTCTGCGGACCCGCCGCGGGCAGTCGGCGCGAGTTGACCCCGACGTGATCAGGCAACCCGTAGCATCCGGCGGGTGTCCAGCCCATCGGATGTCCAGAACTCCAACGCAGACGACACGGACTCGCTCGGTCCGGACGAGCGGGTCCTGCCCACGTGGACGGAGCCGCTGGCGAAACAGGCCAGCAAGCCGTTCGGCGGCCCGGTCGGCCGCCACGCCTCGATCGGGCGGCACTGGTTCTGGACGCCGCTGCGGGTCGTGCTCCTGCTCACCGTCGTGACGCTGTCGCTGGCGTGGTTGCAGAAGTCGCCGTGCATCCAGCAGTACGTCGACGAGAAGGGGCAGGTGCAGCTCGACTGGCGGGGGAGCCGCCAGTTCGTGGCGCTCTGCTACTCCGACGTCGTGCCGCTGTACACGGCCGAGCGGATGGACCAGCCCGGCACGTTCCCGTACCGGACGTCGTGGATCGACGACGAGGGCAAGCCGACGGCGCACGTCCGGTACATGGAGTACCCCGTGCTGACGGGCCTGTTCCAGTGGGTGAACGCGCGGATGGCGCAGGGGTGGATCACCCTGGCGCAGTCGGGCTGGCTGCCCGCGCCGATGACGGTGATCGTCTACTTCAACCTGACCGCGTTCTGGCTCGCGCTGGCGTGGCTGGCGACGGCGTGGGCGGTCGCCAGGCTGGCCAGGCGGCGGGTGTGGGACGCGGCGGTCGTGGCGCTCTCACCGCTGGTGGTGGTGCACGCGTTCACGAACTTCGACACGATCGCGGCGGCGTTCGCGACGACCGGGATGCTGGCCTGGGCGCGGAAGAAACCGGTGCTCGCGGGCGTGCTGCTCGGGCTGGGCGGCGCGGCGAAGCTGTACCCGCTGTTCCTGCTGGGGCCGCTGCTGATCCTGTGCTGGCGGTCGGACCGGGTGCGCGAGGGCATGACGACGGTGGCGACGACGCTGGCGACGTGGGCCGCGGTGAACCTGCCGATCGCGCTGCTCTACCGGCCGGGGTGGCAGGAGTTCTTCCGGCTGAACGCCGAGCGCGGCGTCGACCCGGACTCGCTGTACAACGTGGTGGCGCAGTGGACGGGCTGGCAGGGCTTCGACCCCGGACTGGTGCAGGGCCAGGTGCCGGAGGTGTTGAACACGGTGAGCGCCGTGCTGTTCGTGCTCTGCTGCGCGGCCGTCGGGTTCATCGGGCTGTCCGCGCCGACGAGACCCCGGCTGGCGCAGCTCGCGTTCCTGGTGGTGGCGGCGTTCCTGCTGACCAACAAGGTGTGGAGCCCGCAGTACTCGCTGTGGCTGGTGCCGCTGGCGGTGCTGGCGATCCCGCGCTGGAAGCTGCTGTTCGCGTGGATGGCGGTCGACGCGCTGGTGTGGGTGCCGCGGATGTACTTCTACCTCGGCACCGACCACAAGGGACTGCCGATCGACTGGTTCCTCGGCACGGTGCTGCTGCGCGACGCCTTCGTGGTCCTGCTGTGCGTGCTGATCGTGCGGGAGGTCTACCGGCCGTCGCTCGACCTGGTCCGCCGGGCCGGTGAGGACGACCCGGCGGGCGGGTTCCTGGACGGGGCTCCGGACCGGAGGGTGCTGAAATTGCCGAAGGCGCGGGAACCCGCGCACCAGGCGAGGGTCTGACCACGCCGCTCGGCCCCGGCGGGTGCGCCGGGGCCGAGCGGGTCAGTCCCGCCGTCCGTCGTGGACGGCCGCGTGCTGGTCGAACGCGGCCTCGTCGTCCTCGGTGTCCGTGACCGTGTCGCGGGCCCGCAGGAAGACGTAGAACAGGACCACGAGCAGCGCGGCCCGACCCCAGACGCCGATCACCACGGCCTGCGCGGAGAAGCCGTCGTAGATGCCCGCGGGCTGGCCGAACTCGATCGCGTAGTACCAGCGGAAGATGCCGATCCCCATCGCCAGGTCGGCGGCGAAGTACGCGAACGCCCAGCCGAGCGGGATGCGCATCAGCACGAACATCGGCACCAGCCACAGCGTGTACTGCGGCGAGTGCACCTTGTGCAGCAGCAGGAACCCGCACAGCATCGCGGCGGACACCGGGATCCACGGGTACACGCCGTCGCGCAGGTACCGGCGCCAGCCGATCCAGCAGGCCGCGACGAACGACACCCCCATGCACACCGGCGACAGGACGCTCACCAGCGACTGCATGGCGTCGTCCGACATGAACGGCCGCATGCCCCAGTACCAGATGGAGTTGGTCGTGATGTCGACCCGGCGCTGGCCCTGGAACTCGAACGACGCCAACCAGCCCTTGTAGCCGAAGAGCGCGAACGGCAGGTTGACCAGCACCACGGTGATGATCGACGCCAGCGCGACCCGGACGGCGCCCGCCCAGTCGTACCGCTTGCCCGCGGGCATCTCCCGGCCGCCGCGACCGCCGGTGAGGACGTAGAGCATCAGCGGCAGCACGAACAGCGCCGGGTAGATCTTGAACGCGAACCCGACGCCGAGCAGCACGGACGCGGCGACGGCCCGGTCGATCAGCGGCCGGTCGGCGCCGAGCCCGCCCCAGCCCCGGTGCACCACGTAGACCGCGGCGACGGCGCACAGCACCACCGGCAGGTCCCAGTTGTGGAACGCGTAGAGCACCATGGGCGGTCCGATCGCCCACAGCAGGGCCCGCCACCGCGACAGCTTGCCCAGCAGCCACGCCGTGGCCAGGCCGAACGGCGCCATCAGCAGCGCCGAGAACAGCAGGAACCCGGCGTCGGTGTCGGTGAAGATCGCGCCCGCCCAGATGAGCAGGCCGGTCAGCACCGGGTACTCGACGGTGCCGCCGATCAGCACGCCCTTGGCGTTGATGTCGCCGTGCACGTACGGGAAGACGTGCCGGTCGACGTCGCGGCCGATCCACAGGTGCTGGATGTCGGAGTAGCAGACCTCCTGCTTGTTGCGCTGCTCGTAGTCGGGCTGGCTGCGGCCCCACTGGTCGAACGACGGTCCCGTGCAGCGGTCCTTGTTCGCGAAGCCGATCATCAGCGTGAGCCCGCAGAGCAGCACGAGCACCGCCATCGCGGAGCGCCCGAAGTGGTTGGACCGAGGCCCGTCGACGTGCTCGGGCACAGCGGCCACCACTTCCTGAGCCATGCTCACCGGCCGACGTGCTCGCGCAGGAACGCGATGTCGGCGGCTTGGCCCTCGTCGGGTGTCTCCACCACGGCGGGGGCGTCGGCGGCCGCCAGGACGGCGACCAGCTGTTCGGGCGGGATGGTGCCGGACGCGATGTTCGCGTGCCGGTCACGGGACGACGCGAACTCGTCGCGCGAGCTGTTGAGGTGCACGAGGTCGATCCGGCCGGTGATGGCCTTGACCCGTTCGACGATGCCGACCAGGTCCTCACCGGCGGCGAACGCGTGGCAGGTGTCGAGGCAGAACCCGGCGCCGAAGTCGCCGACCTCGTCCCACAGCCGCTTGAGCGAGTCGAACCGGCGGGCCATGGCGTTGTCGCCACCGGCCGTGTTCTCGATCAGGATCGGCACGTCGAAGCCACCGGACTCGGCCTGGCGCTCGAAGAGCTTGCGCCAGTTCGCGAACCCCTCGGCGGGGTCCTCGCCCTTGGTGACGTGGCCGCCGTGCACGATCAGCCCCTCGGCGCCGACGGCCTTGGCGGCCGTGGCGTGCTGGGCCACCCCCTTGCGGGAGGGGATCCTGATCCGGTTGTTGAGGGACGCCACGTTGAGCACGTACGGCGAATGGACGAACACTGCGATGTCCGAGGCGAGCAGCTCGGCGGCCTGCGGGTGCGGTTTGGGGGCTTTCCAGCCCTGCGGGTCGGCCAGGAAGAACTGGACGACTTCCGCGCCACGGTCCGCCGCGGCGCCGAGCGGGTCGTCGTCGCGGACATGAGCCCCGATGCGCATGACCATGCAGGGTAGTCGGCTTCGGTAATGCGCTGCCGCCCCACCGTCGATACGGGGTTCGGGGGGACTACCGCCGAACAGCCCGTGGACTGCGTCACCACCAGGACCTACGCTCGTTACTTGAAAGTAGGAAACGATGGGGAGGCAGGACATGCGGACCCGACCCACCCGGCTGTTCGGAGCGGCGCTCGTGGCACTCGTGATCGGTGCCCTCGGCGCCGCCGCAGGTCAGGGCACGGCTTCGGCGGCTGAACCGGTGGTCGTGGGCAGCTGCCGGACGACCGTCGAGGGGGCTCCCGGCACGCCGGTGGCGCTGAGCCCCGGCGCCGTGGTCGACCCCGTCGTCAACCTGGTCCGCGCGATCCCGCTGCTCGGCCCGCCCCTCGCGGAGCCGCTGCGCGGGGCGTTCACGGCGCTCCCGCCGATCCCGATCGGCGCGATCCCCACCGGGACCGGTGCCATCACCGGCGGCGAGATCGCCACCAAGGTCGTCGCCGAGCTGGCGAAGATCCCCCTGCTCGGCCCCGTGATCGGCACGCTGGGCGCCTCGGTGCAGCAGACCCTGTCCGCCACCTGCGGGGTGACGGTGAAGGCGGTCAACGCCGTCGTGGCCCCCGTGCAGGACGGCACGGACGCCATCGCCGACGCCTCGGAGCAGGCGGCCGGCCAGCTCCCCGGCGCACCCCAGCCGCAGGTCCCCCCGCCAGGCGGCCAGCCGGGCACCGGTCAGCCCGGCACCGGCACGCCCCCCGGCACCGGGACGGGCACCACGCCCGGCCAGCCCGGTCCCGGCAGCATCTTCAGCCCGGTCGGCGGCGTCGGCCCCGGTGACGTGCCGCTGTACGGCCCGAACGGGCTCGGCGCGAACTTCGGCCGCGTCCCGATGTTCGGCTACGGCTCGCTGCCGTTCGCGACGCCCGGCCTCTTCTCGCCCTCGCCCGGCGTCCGCTACGGCGGCCAGGTGCCCGGCTACACCCCCGGCTACGGGCTGCCGTCCACGGACAGCGGCACCGTGCAGACCGCGGGCCGCGCCCAGGCGCTGCCCGGCACCGGGAAGATGGGCGGCGTCGCCGTTCCCGTGCTGCTCGCGGTGCTCGCGCTCTCGTGCGTGACCGGCGCGCTGGTGCGGACGTGGGTGCTGCGCCGTTCAGCGGCTTGACCCCTGGACCGGACCGCTGCTAGCCGCTGGTAGGCTTCGCAGGTTGCTGACGCGACGACCCTCCTGCCACGGACAGTCCGTGGCCGCGAGTCCACAGGAGGTGAGTGGTCCTCATGCGTCATTACGAAGTGATGGTCATCCTTGACCCCAGTCTCGACGAGCGCACTGTCGCACCGTCGCTGGACAACTTTCTCAACGTCATCCGCACCACTGGCGGGAACGTGGAGAAGGTGGAGGTCTGGGGCAAGCGCCGGTTGAGCTTCGAGATCAACAAGAGCAGCGAGGGCATCTACGCCGTCCTCGACCTGACCTCGACTCCCGACGCGGTGAAGGAACTGGACCGCCAGCTGGGCCTGCAGGAGACCGTGCTGCGGACCAAGGTCATGCGGCGCCACCCCGCCAAGTCCACCAAGGCTTCGGTGAAGGCGGCCAAGAACGCCGCCAAGGCCAAGGTCTGAGGCAGGGGCTCCCGACATGGCTGGCGAGACGACGATCACGGTGGTCGGAAACCTGACCGCCGATCCCGAACTGCGCTTCACCCAGTCCGGCGCCGCGGTGGCGAGCTTCACCGTGGCGTCCACTCCCCGCACGTTCGACAAGGCGTCGGGCGAGTGGAAGGACGGCGACGCGCTGTTCCTGCGGTGCAACGTGTGGCGCCAGGTCGCGGAGAACGTGGCCGAGTCGCTCACCCGTGGTTCGCGTGTGCTCGTGTCCGGACGGCTGCGCCAGCGTTCCTTCGAGACGAAGGAAGGCGAGAAGCGCACCGTCGTGGAGCTTGAGGTCGACGAGATCGGCCCCTCGCTGCGCTACGCGACCGCGAAGGTCAACAAGGTCAGCCGTGGCGGGGGTGAGGGCGGCGGCTTCGGCGGCGGCTCCTCCGCTCCCCGTGGTGGCGGCGCTCCCGCTGACGACCCCTGGGGCTCCGCCCCGGCGGCGAGCAACAGCGGTGGCGGCGGCTTCGCCGACGAGCCCCCCTTCTAGACCGCGCACCGGTCACCCAGACAACCCACACCGCGTTTACCCAGGAGCACACACATGGCCAAGCCGCCTGTGCGCAAGCCCAAGAAGAAGGTCTGCGCCTTCTGCAAGGACAAGAGCGCCACTCAGATCGACTACAAAGACACCACCATGCTGCGGAAGTTCATCTCCGACCGCGGCAAGATCCGCGCGCGCCGCGTGACGGGCAACTGCTCGCAGCACCAGCGCGACGTCGCCATCGCCGTGAAGAACTCGCGCGAGATGGCGCTGCTGCCCTACACCTCGACCGCCCGCTAACTCAGAGAGAGACGGAGCCCAGAACATGAAGCTCATCCTCACTGCTGACGTGAGCGGCCTTGGTGGCCCCGGCGACATCGTCGAGGTCAAGGACGGTTACGGACGCAACTACCTGCTGCCCCGCGGTCTGGCCATCGTGGCCACCAAGGGCGCGGCCAAGCAGGTCGAGGTCATCCGCCGTGCCCAGGAGACGCGCCGCGTGCGCGACCTGGACCACGCCAAGGAGATCAAGGCCGCGCTGGAGAACCTCGGCGCCGTGGCGCTGAAGGCCAAGTCCGCGAAGGGCTCCGGCAAGCTGTTCGGCTCGGTCACCACGTCCGACGTGGTGTCCGCCGTCCGTTCCGCCGGTGGTCCGACGCTGGACAAGCGCGCCATCGAGCTGGCCGGTCACATCAAGACGACCGGCAAGCACGCGGTGACCGTCCGGCTGCACCCGGAGGTCACGGTCTCGCTCTCGGTGGACGTGTCCTCCGCCAGCTGAGCACCGCAGACGCACACCGACAGCGCCGTTCGCCCGGTTCGCCGGGCGGGCGGCGCTGTCGCTCGTTCGTCGTAGTCGCGGCGTAGCCGACGGCCTGTGGACAGACCGCTGTGACAGGCACCCCGCGACACGCCGAAAAGCGAGTTACACGCGACACGCCGCACCAGTGACCCACAACTTTTTCCACAAGTTGTACACAGCCTCTGAGCTGCGGCTTTTTCTGTCACACACCAAGTTGTACACAGGTTGTCCCCACCTTCTCGGCCCGGTGTGGCCAGTTGGCGCCGGTCATCCACAACTTGTCCACCGACTTGTCCACAGGCAGGTTTGCCTACTCCAGTCGGGTGGCTCTAGCGTCCGGGACACGTCCCCCGGTGCTCGCTGTGAGTTGCAGCCCGTGCTGCGAAGAATTGTCGGTGCCTCGGGGTACAACGGACGTCGGACAGCTCGATGCGTGGAGGTGAGGGCGCGGTGGCGCTGGTGGACGACCGAGGGATGGCCGAACCCAGCTTCGAACGGCAGCCCCCGCAGGACCTGGCCGCGGAGCAGTCGGTCCTCGGCGGCATGCTGCTGAGCAAGGACGCCATCGCCGACGTCATCGAGGCGCTCGCGCCGACGGACTTCTACCGTCCCGCGCACCAGGCCGTGTACGACTGCATCCTCGACCTGTACGGCCGCGGCGAGCCCGCCGACCCGATCACCGTGTCCGCCGAGCTGGAGCGCAGGGGCGAGCTGCTGCGCGTCGGCGGCGCCCCGTACCTGCACACGCTGATCGCGACCGTGCCGACGGCGGCCAACGCCGGGTACTACGCGGAGATCGTGGCCGAGAAGGCCGTGCTGCGCAGGCTCGTGGAGGCAGGCACGCGGATCGTGCAGCTCGGCTACAACGGTGCCGAGGGCGCCGACGTGGACGAGGTCGTCGACCGGGCCCAGGCCGCCATCTACGAGGTGACCGACCGGCGCACGACCGAGGACTACGTGGTCCTCGAAGACCTGCTCCAGCCGACCATGGACGAGATCGACGCCATCGCCTCGCGCGGCGGCAACTCCAGCGGCATCCCGACGGGGTTCGCCGACCTCGACGAGCTGACCAACGGCCTGCACCCCGGCCAGATGATCATCGTCGCGGCCCGGCCCGGTGTCGGCAAGGCGCTGGCGCTCGACACCCCGCTGCCCACGCCGACCGGCTGGACGACCATGGGCGAGGTGCGCGTCGGCGAGCGGCTGATGGGGGCCGACGGCAGGCCGACCAGGGTCGTCGCGGCGACCGAGGTGCTGGTCGACCGCCCGTGCTTCGACGTGGAGTTCAGCGACGGCACCGTGATCACGGCCGACGCGCGGCACCAGTGGCTGACCGAGTCGTGCAGCGCCACCGGCGGGTTCTGGGCGATCCGCACCACCGAGCAGCTCCACCGCAGCAGCGCGCGGCACTCCGTGCGGCTCGCGTCCGGCTGGAACCTGCCCCACGCACCGCTGCCCCTGCCGCCCCGCACGCTCGGCGCGTTCCTCGCGGGCGCGGGCGAGCTGGCGTTCGCGGCGTCGGACCTGACCGACGACGAGGTGCGCACCGCCAAGGAACTCGGTCTGGCGGACGAGCCCCACATCCCCGTCGAGTACCTGCGGGCCAGCCGGGCGCAGCGGCAGGAGCTGCTGGACGCGCTGCTGGTCGGTGGATCGCTGGGGACGCGGTTCGTGCGGCTGTCGCGCGACATCGCCGAACTCCTCCGCACGCTGGGCGGCGACCGCGTCGACGTCGTCGCCGTGCGCCCGGTGGCCTCCGTTCCCGTGCGGTGCGTGGAGGTCGACAACCACGACCACATGTACCTCGCCGGGCCGACCATGATCCCGACGCACAACTCCACCCTGGGCCTCGACTTCGCCAGGTCGTGCTCGATCAAGCACGGCCTCACCAGCGCCATCTTCTCGCTCGAGATGAGCCGCACCGAGATCGTCATGCGCATGCTCTCCGCCGAGGCCAAGATCCGCCTCGGCGACATGCGCGGTGGTCGGATGAGCGACGACGACTGGACCAGGCTGGCGCGGCGGATGAGCGAGATCAGCGAAGCCCCGATCTTCGTGGACGACTCGCCCAACCTGACCATGATGGAGATCCGCGCCAAGGCGCGGCGGCTGAAGCAGCGCCACGACCTGAAGCTGGTCGTGGTGGACTACCTCCAGCTGATGTCGTCGGGCAAGCGCACCGAGTCGCGGCAGCAGGAGGTGTCGGAGTTCTCCCGAAACCTCAAGCTCATCGCCAAGGAGCTGGAGGTGCCGGTGATCGCGATCAGCCAGCTGAACCGCGGTCCCGAGCAGAGGACCGACAAGAAGCCGATGCTGTCGGACCTCCGCGAGTCCGGCTCCCTGGAGCAGGACGCGGACATGGTCATCATGATCAACCGCCCGGACGCCTGGGAACGGGACGACCCCCGTGCCGGTGAGGCCGACCTGATCATCGCCAAGCACCGTGCTGGTCCTACGGCGACGATCGTCGTGGCGCACCAGCTGCACTACAGCCGGTTCACGGATCTGGCGCACACGTAGGGGTTGTGGGTTGCCGCTGCCGGGGTGGTCGGTGGCCGGCGGTCCTCAAGATGATCGGGTGGCTGCTGGACGTGAGGGCTCGGCGCGCTGCCGGTTCCCGAGGCCCGGCGCGCTGCCGGTTCCCGAGGTCGGGGTGCTGCCGGTTCCCGAGGGTCGGCGTGCTGCCAGTCCCAGAGGATCCGGTCGCCGCCAGTCCCGAGTCGGGTGGCCGATGTGACTCGGGGAACCCTCGATTTGTCCCTGTGATCGGGCTCAAGGGCAGGTGCTGTCACCCTGCCCGATCCACCGCGAATTCCCCTGGCACATCGACCTCGGTGCGGGGAAAAGCCCTTGGCCCGCCTCGTGTTGGGCCCTAGTAGATTCCGTTGTTGTGGCGGGTGTTGGTTATGCGGTTGTCGATGCTGAGACGACCGGGTTTTCTGCTTCTGGGGATCGGATCGTCGAGGTCGCCGTGGTGCAGCTCGATGAAGATGGGGTTGTCACTGGCGAGTGGTGTTCGCTGGTCAATCCTGGGCGGGATCTCGGGCCCCAGCACGTTCACCGGATCAGTGCGGCTGAGGTGTGGCACGCGCCCTCGTTCGCCGCTGTCGGTGGGGTGTTGGCCGAGCAGTTGCGCGGGCGCGTGCTGGTGGCGCACAACCTGAGTTTCGACTCGCGGTTCCTGGCCGCCGAGTTCGGGCGGTTGGGTGTGGAGTGGCCTGTTCCGGGGCTTTGCACGATGCGGTTGGCGGCGGAGTACCTGCCCCACCGTTCTGGGCGGTCGTTGCGGGCTTGCTGTGACGCTGCCGGGGTGTCGCTGGTGGACGCGCACTCGGCGTTGTTCGACGCGCACGCGGCGGCGGGGTTGTTCTCGGGGTACCTGCGGTCGGCTGGTCGGCCCCTGCCTTGGCAGGAGCTGCTCGACTCGGCCCCGGACCTGCCGTGGCCGTCGTTCGGGTCCACTTCGGTGCGTCCGGTTCGGCGGGGTGAGGTGGTGGCTGCCCCGGTCGTCCGGGCACCGGTCTCGCTGGTTCGCGGGGACACCGTGGTCTTCACGGGGCAGATGTCGGACCCGCGGGACGTGTGGGTGGACCGGGCGTCGGCCGCTGGGCTCCGGGTCATCCAGGGGTACGTCACGAAGGCGACCCGCGTGCTGGTCGCCGCCGATCCGTTCACGCTGTCCAGCAAGGCGCGCCGGGCGCGGGCCTACGAGGTGCCGATCGTGTCCGAACACGACTTCGGGTCGATGATCGCCCGGTTGGTCTAGCCGGTCGCGGGGTCGAAAGATCACCGAACCGGGTGTCATCAGGCCTATTGAAATGGCCGCTACCTGCGTGGAAGCTCTTCACGAACAGGCCGTGGCAGCCAGCGGGAGGTACGAGCCTCATGCGTACCGTGCAGACAGCCCTCACCCGAACGGTGTGGGACGAACTGATCGCCGAGTTACCTGTCGGCGTCGTGCTGATGGACGCGCACGGGGACGTGCTGGCGGGCAACCGGTTGGCGGCCGACCTGCTGGGGTTGCGGTCCGAGGAGCTGCTGTCCGGGCGTCGGCCGCTGGGGTGGTCCGTGCGGGACGATTCCGGCGCCCGGCTGCCGAACCGGGGTGAGATCGCGGCGCAGGTGTTGAGGACCGGGGCCGTGCTGACGTTGCCGGTGGTGGTCGTCCGGGCCGGGTGGCCGCACGTGCAGGTGTGGGTCGAGTGCCACCCGCTCGCGGTGCGGGGAGCTCCGCGGGTGGTGGTCTTCCTCCAACCGGTGCACACGGACGTGCCGCACTCGCGCGGTCTGCTGGACCCGTTGACCGGGCTGCCGGGGCGGGCGCTGCTGCACGACCGGCTGGACCAGGCGCTGGTGCGGGCCCGGACGCACGGGACGGTGGTGACGCTCGTGCTGGTCGACGTGCACCACCTGGCCGGGGTGAACGAGGAGCACGGCTTCGCCCGCGGCGACGAACTGCTGACCGTGATCGGCGGCAGGCTGCGGGAGGGCCTGCGCGAGGACTACACGGTCGCCCGGTACGGCGGTGACGAGTTCGCCGTCGTCGCCGAGCACAGCTGCGGATCGGGGGAGGCCGTCGCGGAACGCGTGCGCGAACTGGCCGGACGGGCCGTGCGCCTGGCCCACACCCGCATCCGACCCGGTGTCCGGGTCTGCTGGGTGACCAGCGACGGCGCCGCCCCGGTGTACTCCGTCATCACCCACGTGGAAGACCTGCTGCGCGGGTAGGGACACGGGCCGGGCCCCCGACGCTGGTGCGTCGGGGGCCCGGATCCCTCAGGTGGGGCGGAGGTTCAGCCGATCACTTGATGCGCTCGAACTGGATCGTGTCCTCCAGCGAACCGAACATCGTCCTGGTGTCCAGACCGGCCAGGGCCGGGGCGGGGTGGGAACGCCCGGCGCGGGACGGGAGGGCCGGGACGTCCACGTAGCTGCTCGTCGGGTTGAGCTTGATGTCGCTCAGCGGGACGCCGTCGGCCATCGCGCGCGGCTGCGAGACCGGCAGCACCGGCAGGACGGCGGGTGCGGACGGCGCCGACACCGGCAGCGTGGGCAGCGAGGTCAGGTTGCGACCGGTGCCCAGCGGAACCAGGCTCTTGACGACCGGCGCGGCGCCGAAGCCCGCGTCACCACCGGCGGGCAGCGAACCGCTGAAGGAACGCTCCTCGGTCAGGTTGACGTGCTGGTGCGGGACGGGGAGCGGAGCGCTCGCCACGGTGTCGGACAAGGTGTTCACCGCTCGCTCGGCCTGGCCCGCGGTGTCGGAGCCCGACGTGTCGGAGACCTTGTCGAAGTAGCTGCCCTTCGGCAGGGTCATCTTCGACAGGCCCGCGGCGTCGGTGCCGCGGTCGACCGCGTACTGGGGGTGGACGGGCAGGCGCTCGTCGGTCATCGCGACACCGCCGCCGTTGACCTCGGGGCCGACGGGCAGGGACACGTCCGCGGTGTTCACGGTGTGCACGCCGTCGGCGACCTGCTGGGCGGACTGGCGGACCGGGACGGGCGCGCCGCCCAGCGACGGGGTGTTGTCGAACGGACGCGCCTCGGGGAGCTGCGGCTCGGGGATGCGGGGCACCTCGAACGCGGTCAGGTTGGGCACCTCGGTCGACGTGAGCAGGCTGTCGATGCTCTTCGGGATCTGCACGCCGCGCGCCAGGTTCGCCGCCTCGGTCTCCTCGGCGGAGAGCTGGACGGCGTCGACGGGCGAGGTGCGGAGGGCGTCGCCGACCACGTCGGCGGGCACCAGAACCCCACCGCGCATCGCGGTGTGGGGGATCACGAAGGTGGGGAGCTCGGGCACCTCCGCGTCCTGGAGGTTCCGAGGAGCCAGCGTGTCGCGCTGGATCGGCAACCTGTTCAGACCGCTCAGGCCGGGCAGCTCGGTCGACGTGAGCAGGCTGTCGATGCTCTTCGGGATCTGGACGCCGCGCGCCAGGTTCGCCGCCTCGGTCTCCTCGGCGGTGAGCTGGGGAGCCTTGGTGTAGACGTTGCTGAGCGCGCTGCCCAGGACCTCGTCGGAGACGTCGTAGGACCGCACGGTCGACTCCGCCGACAGCGGGACTTCCTGCGTGGTGACGCCACCGCTGACGGCGGGGGTCTCGGCCGCCGCCCCGTCGAGCGGCGTGCCGTCCGACCGGGTGCCGCCGAGGTCGCCGGTGTCGCCGTTCGCCGTCGCGGTCACGGCCTCGCCGATGACCTCGACCGGTCCGGCGAGAGGGGTGGTCTCGGCCAGGTCCGGCACGGCGGCCCGCTCGTCGGCGATCGAGCCGTACTCGCCGATCGGCTCGCCGAAGACCTCGACGGTCCACGCCTCCGGGACCGTCAGCACGTCGTCCTGGTCGTCGTGGGACGTGGAGTCCAGCGCGGAGTCGACGTTGGAGAAGCCGTTGTCGGCCCCGATGGTCGCGTTGTCGAAGCCCTGGTGGACGGGGTCCGAGGCCGGCACGTCGACGAGGCTGCCCGAGATGGAACCCAGGTGGCCGGTCGTTTCGGACAGTCCTCCGTCGACCAGTGCGGTGTCGTTGATCGGGTTGCCCACGTGCCCCGCCGCGTCGTCGATGGTCTGAGCCGCGACGGCGTCGGCGCCGAGCGGCACCTCGTCGCTCCTGGTGTCCGCGACGGCGATCACGTCGTCGCCGTGCTCGGCCAGCGCCGGTGCGACCACCGACGTGGCGATCTGCTCACCGGGGACGGGCAGTCCCACGGGTACGCCCGCCAGGTGGCCCAGCAGGGTCGATTCCTCCGCCGGTGCCTGCTGCGCGAGGGCGATGGGGGCACCGCTGGTCTCGGTCCACGTCTGCTCACCGGTCCACGTCTGGTCGCCGGTGTACGGGCTCGCGTACGGGGTGGCCGGGGTGCTGCGGGTGGTGTGGTTCGCGTCGGCGCGCTCAGCGGAGTTCCGGATCAGCGGGTTGGTGCTGGTGGTCCGGGCCGAGGGTGCATCGCGGTTGAACTCGGCGGCTTCGTTCTGGCCCTCGGCGGCGCCGAACGCGGTGTGCGCGATGTCGATCGGCACCTGGAT
This sequence comes from Umezawaea sp., assembly GCF_057122925.1. NCBI lineage: Bacteria > Bacillati > Actinomycetota > Actinomycetes > Pseudonocardiales > Pseudonocardiaceae > Umezawaea > Umezawaea sp. Next base: position 32,463 of record NZ_DBNGPQ010000100.1, read on the forward strand.
GCCGCCGTCGATGGTCGACGGAGGAGCGTCGGGGTTGACGTTCTCCTGGGCAGAAGCGATGCCCGTTCCGAGCATCAGCAAACCACCAGTCACAAGCGCGGACTGGATTCCGCGCTTTGCCCAGGTCTGCATTGAGACTCCTTTTTCCTTTGTTTCCCTTGCGGGGGATGTGGCGGATGGCCGGACGCGAGGCGTCGGGGACGGACCACCCGGATCGAGGACGGCTGGGCGCGCGGTGTCTCGACCAACAAAGGAGCGCAGAACAAGAGCGCGCCGGTCGAGTACCCAGGGCAGCGTTGGAAGCTGCCTAGGACCGCGCGCTCAGATCAGTCAGGGGTGCTGCCGGGCTGCTTTCCCGGGAGCACGGAGATCCGCTCGGTGGTGGGCTTGAGCGCCCGAGCCACAGCGGAGTTGTAGGCGTTGACGAACGCGGCCTGTGCTGCCGAGTTCTGGCTGCCAGCCGAACCGGAACCGTCGCCACCGCACGAGCAGTGAACCGGCACGTTGACCGGCGGAACGAACGGGACGAACGGCACCGGAGACCGGTCTCCGGGGAAATCGGGGCGCGACTCGTCGCCCTGCGCCGGGCGCGGGGGGACGGGCTGCTGCGCCCACTGGTCGCCGAAGCGCGAGAAGGGCGTGACCGGGGCTTCCACGACGGGCGCGTCGACCGGAACCGGTTCGACGCTGGTGCCGATCGGGGCGGCCTGCACGGGCACGGCGTTCACGGCCTGGCCGACCGGGAGCAGCGCGTCGGGGTCGATGACCTCGCCCAGACGCGGCTCCAACCAGGAACCCACCTCGTCGACGCTGCCGCGGAGCTTGCCCGCGACCTCCTCGATCTGCGGGGTGGTGGCAGCGCGCACCTTCTCCTGCTCTGCGCGCAACACCTGATCGATCCCAGCCACGGTCCGGGTGACCGGAGCGACGACCGGAGCTGCCGCGGTGGTCGCCTGGGCGGGCAGCACCTCGTTGACCGAGTGCTGCACCACCCCTGCGGAAACCGCCACCACGCCGGACTCCGGCGCCTCGGCGGCGGCCGTTGCCGTGGAGAGGACCCAGGCGGTGGCAGTGCCTGCCACCGCGCCGCCGAGGACCAGGAGAACGCGGCCGAGGGCACGCCGAACACGGCGCGCCCCCATCCCCGCTCGCTGGTCCGCAGCAGACAACCTGGGTACCTCCACCTTGACTGGGACGTCGACCGCAGTGGACAAGCCGACGTCGTGAGCCTGCCAGGAAGGACCGGAGGACCGCACGCCCCAGCGTGATGATTCGTCACATCGTGTGACGATCACCGCGTCGGATCGCCGGTGACCTCGGACGTTCGCCGCGGGTCAGATCCGCTTGAGCACCCTGGCCGCGCCCGCGGCGGCCGTCGACGCGAGGATCCAGCCGACCGCGATCAGCACGCTGGAGATCCACTGGGACGCGCCCGTGAACTGCCACTTCCCGTCCTGGCCGAGGTCGACGATGGGGATCAGCAGGTCCATCGACAGCAGCCAGGCGTTCCACACCGGGTCCTCGTCGGAGTTGAGCCTGACCATCTCGTGCCACTGGAACCAGAGCGAGCCGCCGAGCCAGAAGACCAGCAGCCACGCGATGGCCAGCCACGGCCGGAAGCCGTAGCCGACGGTCCACCGCTGGAGGAAGCCCCAGACCCGTCCGGCCCACCCCAGCTCGGAGTAGCGCCGGTGCTGCTTCTCCAGCTGGACGTGCTGCGCCAGCTCCTCCTCGCCGCCGTCCCGGTAGACCGCGGCCAGCTGCTCGTACGGGCCGGGCGCGAAGTCCGGCTGCACCTCCCGCAGCCACCGCAGCCGGGTGCGCACGTCCACGTCCGGCGACGCGGAGATCGAGTCGAAGCTGAAGTCCTCCACGTCGACGCCGCCGGTCGCCGCCCACAGCCCCGGCCCGTCCGACACCGACGTCGCCCTGACCCTGGTCAGCACCACCCGGCCCACCGGGACCTGCTCGTCGGACAGCCGCAGCACCAGCTGGTGCACCTGGAGGCCGTACGCGTTGAGCGCGATGTCGCTGCCCGGCCCGCCGAGGTCGGCCCCCGCGAACGTCGCCATCTTGCTGACCTCGGCCAGCCGGATCCGCACACCGCCGACCGCCTGGAAGCCGAAGCTGCACAGGAGGTCCTTGCCGATGGTGGAGACGCGGGCGTCCAGCGACGGCTTCACCGTGCCGTCGGCGCGGCGGCGCGGGTGGGTGAGCTTCGCGCCGGAGCAGTCGAGCGTGGAGCCGATGTGCGCGTTCTGCAACCGCACGGAGCCCTTGGCCCGCAGGTCGCGCAGGAACAGGGTGCCGCCGACGCGGAGCCGGTCGGCGAACAGGACGTCGATGCCCGGCCCGTTGAGCTGCACGCCGGACAGGCTCATGCTGCCGCGCACGTGCGCGTCGACCAGCCGCACCTGGCCGTAGGCGCGCAGCGCCGACTCGTGCGCGCCGTCGCCCGCGAACCCGCCGTTGACCGCGCCGCGGGCCTCGACGTCGCCGCGCACCTGGATGCCGTCGGCGTGCAGCGCGACCGGGATGCGGTGCACGACGACACCGGTCAGGTGCTCCAGCTCCTCCAGCACGTCCGGCTGGCCGATCACCGCGCCGGACATGCGGAGGTAGCCGCCGATGTCGGCGTTCGGCAGCCGGACCGCGCCGGACGAGGTGAACCCGTCGTCCAGCTCGACGTTGCCCTCGACCCTGATCCGGTCCGCGACGAGGGCCGCGGTCTCGTCGGCCGTGCCGCGCGGGATCACCAGCACCGGCCGGTCGTCGGTCACGGTCGACCGCAGCCGCGCGCCGGAGAAGATCGCGTCACCGCCGACGCGGGCGCCGTCGAGCAGCACCCGGCCCTCCGCGGTGAACCGGCCGCCCTCGGCGTCGCAGAACAGGTTGCCCGCGATCACGATGCCGGTGGCCTCCAGCGCGTCCTGCGCGGGGTTCACCAGCCGGGCGCCGCCGAGGTGCACGCTGCCGCCGACGTTCGCGCCGCGCAGCCGCACCTCGCCGTGCGCGCGCAGGGCGATGGCCTGGATCGAGCCGGACACGCGGATGCGCGCGGCGAGCAGCGCGTGATCTCCGCGACTGCGCAGCACCGCGCCCGCGAGGCGCAGCGTGCCCTCGACGGTCGCGTCGGTCAGGTCGACCACGCCGTCGCTGGTGAACCCGGCCTCCAGCACGAGGTCGCTGGCGACGTGCAGGTTGCGCCCCCACAGACCGGGCACGCGGCAGCCGCGCATCCGCAGGCCGACGAGGTGGGCCATGCGCAGGTCCGGTGGCTGCTCGAACGCGCATTCCCGCAGGTCGATCACTGTGTGGAGCCGCGATCCCTCCAGCGCGAACGGGCCGACGACGTTCGCCCCGGTGAGCCGCAGCGCGGGCACACCGGACCTCGGGAGGCGGTGCACGCCGTTGAGCAGGTCGGTCAGCACGGTCCCGCGGACGGTGCGCTCGGCCCGGTCCTTGCGGCCCGCTCCGAGGTCGATCGGTGCCCCCGCCGCGTACGCCGAGCAGATCCGGCGCTCCACCTCGGTCAACTCGTGGTCCATCGCCCTCCCCCGTGAAGCTCGATCTGATCACCTCGACCACGGTGCTGACCAGGGGTGCGCGGGATACGGTGACCAGCGTGACTGCACCGGAATCGGAGATCAGCAACCGCGTCCCGAGGCTGCTGCGCGTCAGCGCCGCGTTGAGCTGGCGGTTCGTCGCCGTGGTCGCGGCCCTCTACGTGGTCGCGAACGTGGTGTCGTTCCTGGCGACCATCGTGATCCCGGTGGCCATCGCCCTGCTGCTGGCGGCCCTGCTGTCACCCGTGGTGTCGAGCCTGGTCCAGGTGCGCGTGCCGCGCGGCCTGGCGGCGGGTCTCGTGCTGATCGGCGGCATCGCCGTGGTCGGCGGCGTGCTGACGTTCGTCATCACCGAGTTCTCCAAGGGCCTTCCGGACCTCCAGACCCAGGTCTCCGCCAGCCTCGACACGATCCGCGGCTGGCTGCGGGACGGGCCGCTGCACCTGAGCGACGTGCAGCTCCAGCAGTACCTGGACAACGCGCTCAACACGATCAAGGAGAACCAGTCCGAGATCACCTCGGGCGCCCTCACCACCGCGGCCACCGTGGGCGAACTGCTGACCGGCCTGCTGCTGGCGCTGTTCACCCTCATCTTCTTCCTGCACGACGGCGACGGCATCTGGCGCTTCTGCGTGCGCGCGGTCCCGGAGGACGTCCGCGCACGGGCCGACGTGGCGGGCAGGCGCGGCTTCGCCTCGCTGGTCAGCTACGTCCGCGCCACCGCGGCGGTGGCGGTCGTCGACGCGGTCGGCGTGGGCATCGGCCTGTGGATCGTCGGCGTACCGCTGGTGGTCCCGCTCTCGGCACTGGTCTTCCTCGGCGCCTTCATCCCGATCATCGGCGCCGTGATCACCGGCGCGGTGGCCGTGCTGATCGCCCTGGTGGCCAACGGTCCGGTGGCGGCACTGGTCGTCTTCGCCGTGCTGATCGGCGTGATGCAGCTGGAGAGCCACGTCCTGCAACCGCTGCTGCTGGGCCGCGCGGTGAAGCTGCACCCGCTGGCGGTCGTCCTGGCGATCACCGCGGGCTTGGTCGTGGGAGGCATCGCGGGCGCACTGCTGGCGGTCCCCCTGCTGGCGGTGCTGAACTCCGGCATCCGCTCGCTGCTGTCGGACTCGGACGCAACGGTCGACCCGGCGGAGGTGGACGTCCACGCCCCGCAGGACAGCGGCCCCGAGGACGGCTCGGGCGACCGGGTGGACGACTTGGAGGAGGAGATCAAGAAGCTGGGGGACTAGGTCGAGTGCTTTACCACTCGATCGACTTCACACATTGAGTATCGGCAATGCTTGACCAGATGATCTAGGCGCGGCTACCTTGGTGCAACGCGGCGGACGATGTTGTCGCGACACCGGGTGACCGCTCGACAGCGGAACCACCCCATAAGCAATGCCCCGGGCGGCATGCCGAAGCAGAGGCGAACCCGGGGCTTACCCAGGCACCGTAGCACGTCCTCGTGCTCTGTGGTGCCCGCACCTGGGGGGCAGATGACGACGGACGTACCGGACTGGTTCCACCGAGCACTCTCGGGGGCTCGCTTGGCTCCCTACCTGAAGGTGACCGGTGGAGACGTCGACGCGGCGATCCTCCTCTACTGGTGGAACGTGGACGTCTCATCGGCCTTCTACCCCCCGTTGCACCTGCTCGAGGTGTCGTTGAGGAACTCCGTGCACACGCGGCTGGGCAATGTGTTCGGCCAACCGGACTGGTGGGAGGTCGCTCCCATCGGCGACTACGGGCTCAGAGCGGTGACCAGCGCCAAGCAGAAGGTGCTCAGCCGGACGAGTCCGCCGATGATCGCTGACGACGTGGTGACGGAACTGTCGTTCGGGTTCTGGGTGTCGCTGCTGAGCCGCGCGCACGACCGGGGGCTGTGGGTACCGGGGTTGCACCGGGCGTTCCCCCACTTCAGGGGCAGGCGTCGAGACCTGCACCAGGCGATGATGACCACGGTGCTCTTCCGCAACCGGATCATGCACCACGAGCCGATCCACCACCGCCACCTCGAGGCCGATCACGCCTCCCTCCTCACGCAGCTGGGCTACCTGTCACCGTTGCTGATCGACTGCGTTGCGCCGCACGACCGCGTGCCCGAGGTCCTGGCGGTCCGACCGCGTTTCGGGGAGGACCGTCGGTGATCGAACGCGGCGACGCGCTGTCCCTCACCCAGATCGCGGCACTGGCCGAGGTCGGGATCAGCGCCGCGAGCAACTGGCGCAAGCGACACCGGAGCTTCCCCGATCCGCGGCACGTCGAAGGGCAGGAGTTGTACGCGGTCGACGACGTGGTGGCCTGGCTCCGGGGGAGGAGGATCTCCCAGAACAGCCTCAAGTCGACCGAAGCGCCCGGAACGACGTACGGCGACCGCTTCCTGCGCAACAGGGGCGCCGTCGACGCCGTCGAGGCCCGGACGGTTGAGCCGGACACCACGGGCGCACGACCTCGGCAGGCGGATCGAGAACACCGGCTCTGGGCGATCGTGGAACGGATGCGCGGGCTCCTCGACCCCACGTCGATCGTCGACCACGTGCTCGGCCTGCTCTACCTCAAGATCGGTGACCAGCGGTTGTGGCACTCACTCGTCCACGCACCGAACCGGAGCGTCGAACACCGATTGCTCATGAGCGCCACCTTCCCGACCCTGGACGGATCGCGCTTGCCGATCTTCGACCTGGGGGGGCGCAGCGCTACGCCCGATCCTTCGACCACCGAGCTGATCCACACGATCGACTCCTCGGTGGTGGGTGGCGAGGCTGAACGCCTGGACATCGCCTCACGTCTTTGCGACGAGTTCCTGGAGCGGGTCGACATCGCGTTCTTCCAGTACAGCGGTCACCGGACGCCCCCGTCGCTGGCGCGGTGCATGGTGGAGATCCTCGACCCGCGATCGGCCGCCAGGGTCTACGACCCGATCTGCGGTTCGGGGGAACTGCTGGCGGCGGCCGGGCACAACCTCTCCCGACGGGGCGACGCCGAGCCGATCGTCTTCGGGCAGGCCCTGGACGTGCGGACCCGGCGGACCGCTGTGCTGACCCTCGCGTTGCACGGCATCCGCGGAGACGTGCGCACGCACGACACGTCGATCCTCGACGACGCCTTCCCCGACGAACTCTTCGACGTCGTCCTGACGAACCCCCCGTTCAACCGCATGCCCGCCGAATCCGGGTTGGACCGCCTGCCGTTCGGCGAACCATCCGCCCAGCACTCCTACCACGCGTGGTTGCAGCACGCCGTGACCAAACTCGACGAGGGCGGTCGGGCTGCGGTCCTGATGCCCAACGCGACCACGTTCACGACGAACAAGATGGATCTGCGGGTCAGGAGGTCGATGATCGAGGCAGGCGTCGTGGACTGCGTGGTCGCCCTGCCCAACAACCTCTTCAAGTCGACCGCGATCTCCACCTGCCTGTGGGTTCTGAGCAAGCCGGGAGAGCGTGCGCACGTCGGCGAGACCCTGTTCATCGACGCGACGAACGCGGGTGTCGTCAAGAACCGCACCGACCGCACCCTCAGCGACCAGGACATCAGCCGGATCGCGACCGAGTACCACTCCTGGATCTCCGCGACGACGAGCACATCCGACCACCCGGAGCGGACGGGGTTCTCCAGGTCCGTTCGGCACACCGAGATCCAGTCGAACGGCTGGGACCTCCAGCCGACCGCGTACGTGCGGAGTCCCGGCCAGGACACGGAACCGCCCGGTTCCCCGGAGGCCTTCAGCGAAGCGGTCGGCGCGCAGTTGCGGGAGCTGCACGAACGCTCGGACGCGGCGCGCACCGACCTGACCGCGCGGCTCGGTTCGACGTCCGCACTCATCCCCTCCCCCTCCGCGTGGTCGAACGTCCCGCTCGGAGAGGTGGCGGACGTCCTGGCCGGGCCCGCGACGATGTCCAGGGAGGGGAGCGGCTCCTCGTGGACGCCGATCGTGCTCCCGCGCAACATCTGGTTCGGGCGGGTCGACCAGGGGAAGAGGGACTCGGTCTCCGCCGCCACCGCCGCCAGGCAGGTCCGGTACCGCCTCGAACCGGGCGACGTGATCTGCGCCCGCACCGGAACCCTGGGCAGGTACGGGCTGGTCGACTCCACCGCGGCCGGGTGGCTGGTCGGTCCGGGGTGCATGCGCTTGCGACCGAACGACCTCGTGCACCCCGTCTACCTCCTGCACTACCTGGGGTCGCCCGGCGCCCTCGAATGGCTCATGGAGAACTCGAACCAGAGCGTCATCCGCTACATCAGCACCGACGACCTCAGGCAGCTCCCCGTGCAGCTGCCACCGATGTCGACGCAGGTCGAACTCGCCGCGACGTTCGAGGCGTTCGACGCCCAGGCATCGGCGCACCGACGACTGGCGGAGGAAACGGAGAAGGCGCGGAACCTGCTGCTCCCGGTGGTGCTGCCGAAACCCCCGAGGGGCTGAAGGCTCACGCCATCTCCACCAGGTTCCGCCCGTACCCCTTGGCGGCCAGCAGAGCCGCGTCAGCGGCCACCAGCAGATCCGGCAACTCGTACCCGAACCGCTCCGTGGTCGCCACCCCGATGCTCACCGTCAACCCGGACAGCACGTGGTGCCGTCCATCGGTGGCCACCGTGGGAACCGACAACCCGGCCACCGCGTGCCTCATCCGCTGCGCCACGGCCTCCGCCACCTCGGGCGAGGCCTCCGGCAGCAGCACCACGAACTCCTCCCCGCCGAACCGCCCCACCAGGTCCCCCCGCCGGGTGCTGGTGCTCAACAACAGCGCGACGGCGGCCAGGGCCGCGTCACCGGCGAGGTGCCCCACCCGGTCGTTCACCCGCTTGAAGTGGTCCAGGTCCATCAGCATCACCGCCATGGACCGGTTGTCGTTGCGGCCCTTCGCCAGTTCGGCGCGCGCCTGGCCGTCCCAGTGCACGGCGTTGGACAGCCCGGTCTTCGCGTCCCGCTGGGCCGACCGGCGCCACTGCGGGAGCTGGGCCGCCCGCTCCAGCAGCGCCATCGGCGGCCCGGCGATCAACGCGTGCACCGCCATCGTGCCCGCCACGCACCCCATCAACCCGCCGAGGCTGACGGCGACGATCCCGAGGATCACGTCGATGGGTTCGCCGACGACCTCCTCGCGCGGCGCGGACGGTCGACGCAGGTGCAGCCCCAGCGCGATCAGCCCGGACCGGAGCAGCAGCAGGACGACGGCGCCGACGAGCATCATCGGCAGGTCAGCGGCGGGGTCGCTCCAGCCGAAGACGAACCGGGTGGCGAACACCGCCAGCGCCGTCGCGCACAGCGTGAAGATCCAGCGGTACGACTCGGGGCGCTGGGCGAGCACCCCGTGCAGCGCGGGCCCGAACAGGAGCAGGACCAGCAGGTTCGGCGGCAGCGCGATGATGCCCGCGGTCAGGTAGCAGAGGTGCGCGGCCCACGGGTTGCGCTCGGTCTCGCCGAGCCGGTGGCTGTAGATGGAGCTGCCGATGATCACCGCACCGGCCGTGCCCGCGACGGCGGCGAACCGGCCGATGTCGCCGGGCGTGGGGGTCGGGGTGTCGACGATGACGAACGTGACCACGGCGAGGGCGGCGAAGTCGATCACGAGCCAGTAGACGAGCGCCGGCCAGCGCAGCGTCCACAAGGGCCAGTCGCGCACTGCATCCCTCCCCCGCCGTGGGAGTGCCGACGTGGTGCCCCCGCAGCGGGCCACCAGACTCGGCCGCAAGCCTTGCACATCGTTCTCACAGGCAGTAGACGTCCACCTGGGGGTTAGCCAGGCCACTCCCGCACGGCAGGATGGGGTCCGAAGGGAGCACACCGTGCACATCAAGTCGGACGACGAGGGGCCATCCGTGCTGGAGGACCCCGTCGCGCACCTGTGGCGGGGGACGGTCGCACTACGCGTAGTGACCTTCCTGTTCGCGCTGGGCAACGCGGTCGTGCACTCCAGCGGGTTCGCGCGGCCGTGGCTGGCGTGGCTGGTCATCGGGGTGATGGCGGCCTGGTCGGTGTTCACGATCCAGGCCTACAGCCGCGAGTCGGGGCGGAAGCCGTGGATCGTCGCCGCCGACCTGGTGGTGGCGTGCGGCCTGATGTCCACGTCGAGCCTGATCATGACCGACCTGCAGCTGCTGGCGAACGTCCCGCTGATCACCACGATCTGGGCGTGCGGTCCCGCGGTGGCGGCGGGCTCGCTCGCGGGCCGGTACGCGGGCGCGGCGGCGGGCGGGATCATCGGGCTCGCGACCTACCTCAACCGCGGGGCGATGAGCGTCGACCTGGTGCGGGACGTGGTGCTGCTCGCGGGCGCGGGCTTCGTGGTCGGCATGGCCTCGTCGACGGCCCGCCGCTCGGCGGTGCGGCTGGCGCAGGCGCTGCGGACCGAGGCCGCGACGGCGGAGCGCGAGCGGCTGGCCAGGTCGATCCACGACGGTGTCCTCCAGGTGCTGGCACGGGTGCGGAAGCGCGGTCTGGAACTGGGCGGCGAGGCCGCTGAGCTGGCCGAGCTGGCCGGTGAGCAGGAGGTGGCCCTGCGGTCGCTGGTCGCGGCGTCCCCCGTCGAGTCCACGGTGGACGGCGACGCCGACCTGCGGCCCGCGCTCCAGCTGCTGGCCACCCAGAGGGTGCAGGTGTCCACGCCCGCCACGCAGGTGATGCTGCCCGCGGTGGTCGCGCTGGAGCTGACCTCGGTGGTCCGGGAGATGCTGTCCAACGTGGACAAGCACGCGGGCGCCGACGCCAAGGCGTGGGTGCTGCTGGAGGACCTGGGCGACGAGGTCGTGCTGAGCGTCCGCGACGACGGGCCGGGCATCCCCGAGGGCCGCATCGACCTCGCCGAGGCCGAGGGCAGGATGGGGATCGCCAAGTCGATCCGGGGGAGGGTCGCGCTGCTCGGCGGCACCCTCGAACTGGAGACGGGGCCCGGCGAGGGCACGGAGTGGGAAGTGCGCGTGTTCCGAGTAGGGGGAGTTCGGTGACGGTTTCGGTGATGGTGGTCGACGACCACCCGCTGTGGCGCGACGGTGTGGCGAGGGACCTGGCGGAACGCGGCTTCGACGTGGTCGCGACGGCGTCGGACGCGGACGCGGCCATGCGGATCGCCCGCGCGGTGCGGCCGGACGTGGTGCTGATGGACCTCAACCTGGGTGAGCTGTCCGGCGTGGACGCGACCGCCATGATCACCGGTGAGCTGCCCGCGACCAGGGTGCTGGTGCTGTCGGCGAGCGGTGAGCACGACGACGTGCTCCAGGCCGTGAAGGCGGGCGCGTCGGGGTACCTGGTGAAGTCCGCGTCGGCGGAGGAGCTGGTGGACGCGGTCAACCGGACCGCGGTGGGCGACGCGGTGTTCACCGCCGGGCTGGCCGGTCTGGTGCTCGGCGAGTACCGCCGGATGGCCGCGAACCCCGACGAGGAGGACAAGCCGCAGTTGACCGAGCGGGAGACCGAGGTCCTGAGGCTCGTGGCGAAAGGCCTGACAGCCCGGCAGATCGCGACCAGACTGGTGATCTCCCACCGCACGGTGGAGAACCACGTGCAGTCGACGCTGCGGAAGCTCCAGCTGCACAACCGGGTCGAGCTGGCCCGCTACGCGATCGAGCACGGCCTCGACGCCGAACCGGAGGCGTAGACCATGACCGACCCCAAGGACTTCAGGGTCTCGGACGCCGAGAGGGAGCACGTGATCGGCCTGCTCCAGAAGGCCATCGGCCAGGGCCTGATCACGCTGGACGAGTTCTCCTCCCGCACCGACACCGCCCTGGTCGCGAAGACGCGCGGGGACCTGAACGCGGTGCTCGTGGACCTGCCCGGCATGACGCACAACGAGCAGGCGCCCAAGGCCGTCGCGCCGAGGGACCGCGTCGAGATCAAGAACACCATGTCGACGGTGTCCCGCAAGGGCCGGTGGGCCGTGCCGAGGGAACTGGTGGTGCGCAACCGGATGGGGTCGACGGAACTCGACTTCTCCGAGGCCGACATCCCGCACGCGGTGGTGACGATCGAGCTGGACGTGACGGCCGGGTCGGTGTCGATCCTGCTGCCCGAGGGCGCGACCGCGAACACCGAGGAGATCGAGATGGCCGCGGGCAGCGTGACCGACAAGACGGGTGGCGGCGCGGGTCGGCCGCACTTCGTCATGACCGGTGCGGTGCGCGCGGGCTCGGTGCACGTCAAGCAGGTCCGGATGGTGCGGGTCGGCCCGTACCTCGTGCGGATGCCGGGGTTCCGGGTGCGCAGGGCCTGATCCGCGGACCCGGTGACACGACCGGGTGCACCCGTGCCGTCGAGCGCGCAGTCCCTGTGAAGAAGCGCTAACAAGGGATTGCAGAAAGTCCTGATGGACTGCACAACTCGAGACAGGTGACACTGCGCGTCATGAAGGCACTGGTCAAGGTGGCCGCCGGGCCGGGACTCGAACTCGTCGACGTCCCCGACCCCGTCGCGGGCCCCGGTGACGTCGTGGTGCGGGTCCTCCGGACCGGCATCTGCGGCACCGATCTGCACATCGACTCGTGGGACGACTGGGCCGCGCGCACCGTGGAGGCGCCGCTGGTCCTCGGGCACGAGTTCGTGGGCGAGGTCGTGGAGATCGGCACGGCCGTGAACGGGGTCCGGGTCGGTGACCTGGTCTCCGGCGAGGGCCACCTGGTCTGCGGCACGTGCCGCAACTGCAAGGCGGGCAGGCGGCACCTCTGCGCGAACACCCGCGGCCTCGGCGTGCACGTCGACGGCGCGTTCGCCCAGTACGCGGTCCTGCCGCAGGAGAACGCCTGGGTGCACCGCAACAAGGTGGACCTGGACGTGGCCGCGATCTTCGACCCGTTCGGCAACGCCGTGCACACCGCGCTGTCGTTCCCGGTCATCGGGGAGGACGTGCTGATCACCGGCGCGGGCCCGATCGGCATCATGGCCGCCGCCGTCGCGAAGCACGCGGGCGCGCGCAACGTCGTGATCACCGACATCAGCGAGCACCGCCTCGACATCGCCCGCAAGGTCGGCGTGGACCTGGCGCTCAACGTCGCCACGGCCACGATCGCCGACGCGCAGGCCGAACTCGGCATGACCGAGGGCTTCGACGTCGGCATGGAGATGTCCGGCAAGCCCGTCGCGACGCGGGACATGATCGCGAACATGGCGCACGGCGGCCGCATCGCGATGCTGGGCCTGCCGTCCGAGGAGTTCTCGGTCGACTGGAGCAGCGTCGTGCTGAAGATGCTGCACGTCAAGGGCATCTACGGCCGCGAGATGTTCGAGACCTGGTACTCGATGTCCGTGCTGCTCCAGCGCGGCCTCGACCTGACCCCGGTGATCACCCACAAGTTCGGCTACCGCGACCACGCGCAGGCGTTCGCGACAGCACGTGAAGGCAAGTGCGGCAAGGTCGTGCTCGACTGGACGGAGGCCTGATGTACGGCGCGATGAAGGACGACCTGCTCGCGGGGATCGAGGAGATCAGGGCGGCCGGTCTGTACAAGGCCGAGCGGGTCATCGGCAGCCCGCAGAACGCCGAGGTGCGGGTCGGTGGCGGTGACGAGGTGCTGAACTTCTGCGCCAACAACTACCTGGGTCTCGCCGACCACCCCGTGCTGGTCGACGCCGCCAAGGACGCGCTGGACCGCTGGGGCTTCGGCATGGCGTCGGTGCGGTTCATCTGCGGCACCCAGGAACCGCACAAGCAGCTCGAAGCCAGGCTCGCCGAGTTCCTCGGCACCGAGGACACGATCCTCTACAGCTCCTGCTTCGACGCCAACGGCGGCCTGTTCGAGACGCTGCTGACCGACCAGGACGCGGTGATCTCCGACGAGCTGAACCACGCGTCGATCATCGACGGCGTCCGGCTGTGCAAGGCCAAGCGGTTCCGGTACGTGAACCGCGACATGGACGACCTGGAGCGGCAGCTCAAGGACGCCGCCGACGCCCGCTACCGGCTCATCGCGACCGACGGCGTGTTCTCCATGGACGGCTACCTCGCGCCGCTCGACGAGATCTGCGACCTCGCCGAGCGGTACGACGCGCTGGTCATGGTCGACGACTCGCACGCCGTCGGCTTCACCGGCCCGAACGGCGGCGGCACGCCCGAGCTGTTCGGCGTGCAGGACCGGGTGGACATCGTCACCGGCACGCTCGGCAAGGCGCTGGGCGGGGCCAGCGGCGGCTACGTCTCCGGCCGCCGGGAGATCGTGGAGATGCTCCGCCAGCGGTCCCGCCCGTACCTGTTCTCCAACTCGCTGGCCCCGTCGATCACCGCCGCGTCGATCGCCGCGCTGGACCTGATCAGCTCGTCCGGTGAGCTGCTGACCAGGCTGCGGGAGAACTCGGCGCTGTTCAGGGCGCGGATGACCGACGAGGGCTTCGACCTGCTGCCCGGCTCGCACCCGATCATCCCGGTCATGATCGGCGACGCCGCCGAGGCCGCGCGGATGGCCGACCTGCTGCTGGAGCAGGGGGTCTACGTGATCGGCTTCTCCTACCCGGTCGTGCCGCACGGCAAGGCCCGCATCCGGACCCAGATGTCCGCCGGGCACACGACGGCGGACGTGAACCGGGCCGTGGACGCGTTCGTGGCGGCTCGGGCCCGGATGTAGGTCAGGCACCCGCTCCGGGGAGCTTCTCCGAGACCGCGCGCGACCAGTTCGGCCACGGCCTGCGGGGGGCGGTTCGGAGCGGTCTCGCGGGCACCGCTGAACCTGGTCACCACCGGTGCCCCTTCGCCCTCGCACGGGTGGCGGCCGACGTGGGGCTGCCCTGGCGGTCGGGTGCACGCCGGGCCGCGGCAGGAGGAGCTGGCGCTGTTCGCGGGGGTCAGCGTCGACCACTGCACCGCGACCAGCACCCGTCCGACCAGGTCCTCGACCGCAGAAGCGGGGTCGGCCGCCGAAGGCGGAGAGGGTCAGCGCCGGCGTGCGGAACCTGATCGACAACTGGACCACCACACCCGCGTACGTGCGGGGCAGGACCATGACCGTGCTGGCGGCGAACCCGCTGGCCACCGCCCTGTCACCGCGGCGGCCATCGGCGCCGCGGTCGAACGGGGCCGTCGAGAGGGCGTCGAAGGTCGCGGTGCAGCGGAGGCCGGTGTGATCGCGGGCCGCCCCTGTGCGAGGAGCACCGGCCGCGCCGACGAGCGGGCCGGGGCACGATAGGCCCGTGATCGATCCTCGAAGGCTGCCGGTGCTGCGCGCGCTGGCCGACCACGGCACCGTGACCGCGGCGGGGAGGGCGCTGCACCTGACGCCGTCCGCGGTGTCGCAGCAGCTCGCCGCGCTGGAGGCCGAGACCGGGCAGGAGCTGTTGCGGCGGCGGGGGCGGCGGGTGTCGTTGACGGCCGCCGGTGAGCTGCTGGTCGGGCACGCGGACGCCGTCGCGGCGGAGTTGGAGCGGGCGCGGGCGTCGTTGGCCTCGTTCGCCGACGGGGCCGCCGGGCAGGTGAAGATCGCCGGGTTCGCGTCCGCGATCAGCCAGGTCGTGGCGCCCGCCATCGCGGCGCTGCGCAGGACCGCGCCCGAGCTGACGATCGTGGTCCGCGACGTCGAGGGGCACGCGAGCCTGCCGCTGCTGCTGGACGGCGAGGTGGACCTGGCGATCACCGAGGACTACCGGCCCGACGACGTGCGGATGAGCCGGTTCCCGCTGTACGCCGAGCCGTTCGACGTGGTGGTGCCCGCCGACCACCGGCTGGCCGAGCGGACCACGATCGACCCCCGCGACCTGGTCGAGGACGACTGGGTCGCGCCGCTGCCCGGCAACCCGTGCCGGGACGTCGTGACCGCGGCCGTGCCGCACGCGCGGATCGTGCACACGTCCGACGACTTCCGGGCGGTGGTGGCGCTGGTCGCGGCCGGTGCGGGGGTGGCGCTGGTGCCGCGCAACGCGCTCGTGGACGTGCCCGGCGCGATCGTCGTCCCGGTCAGGGGGACGCCGCCGTTGCGCCGGGTCTACGCCGCGACCCGCCGGGGCAGCGAGGGCCACCCGTTGATCAAGGCTGTGGTGGGCGCCCTAGTGGGGGGCCCTGGCCGCGACCTTGGCTGACGCCGGGTCGTGGGCGCCGAGCGCGCCGCGGGCGGCGAGCTGGCACACGTCCAGGCTGGTGGTGGCGAGCTTGGCGCCGACACCCGCCAGCGCGGTGTGGTTCATCGACAGACTGGTCACGCCCATGCCGGTGAGCACGCACGCGAGCAGCGGGTCGGCCGCCGCCTCGCCGCACACGCCGACCGGAGTGCCGGTCTCCACGCCGACCTCGCCGACGAGCTTGATCAGGCGGAGCAGCGCGGGCTGCCACGGGTCGTTGAGCGCGGCCACGGCGCCGACCTGGCGGTCCGCCGCGAACAGGTACTGGGCCAGGTCGTTCGTGCCGAGCGACACGAAGTCGACCACGGCGGCGATCTCGCGCGCGGTCATCGCCGCGGCGGGGATCTCGATCATCACGCCCGCCCGTGCGATGCCCGCGGCGCGGGCGCGCTCCACGAACCACGCGGCTTCGGCGGCGGTGGCGACCATGGGTGCCATGACCGACACCTCGGCGCCGCTGTCCTTCGCGGCGAGGGCGATGGCTTCGAGCTGGCGGTCGATGATCTCGGGCCGGTCGAACGCCACCCGCACGCCGCGCACGCCGAGCGCCGGGTTCGGCTCGGGCTCCGGTTCGAGGAACGCGAGGGGCTTGTCGGCGCCCGCGTCGAGCGTGCGGACGACCACGGGCTTGCCCGCGAACGGCGTGAGCACGGCCGCGTAGGCCTTGCGCTGCTCCTCGACCGTCGGTTCCTCGGTGGCGGACAGGAAGCAGAACTCGGTGCGGAACAGGCCGACGCCCTCGGCGCCCGCCGCCGCCGCGGCGGCGGCGTCGGCGGGGGAGCCGACGTTGCCGAGGACCTTGACCCGGTGGCCGTCGCGCAGGATGCCGACGCCGTTCCAGGTGGGCTTGCCGGTACCGCCCGCGGCGCGGACGGTGCCGTCGGACTCGCGCACGTCGCCGGTGTCGCCGTCCACGGCGAGCGCGGCCACGTCGAGCGCGAGGACGCCGCGGCAGGCGACGACGGCGGGGATGCCGAGCGAGCGGGCGAGGATCGCGGTGTGCGAGGTCGGGCCGCCCTCCTCGGTCACCAGCGCGAGCACCTTGGTCGGGTCGAGGCCCGCGGTGTCGGCGGGGGCGAGGTCGCGGGCGACGAGGACGCTCGGCCCCGCCAGGTCGGGGACGCCGGGCGCGGCCAGGCCGAGGAGTTCGGCGACCAGCCGGTCGCGGACGTCCTGCACGTCGCGGGCACGTTCGGCCATGTAGCCGCCCGCGGCCTGGAGCATGGTGATGAAGCCGCCCGCCGCCCGGTGCACCGCGCGGGCCGCGGGCAGCGACTCGTCGGTCACCAGCTTCTCGGCCTGCGCCAGCAGGGACGGGTCCGCCGCCATCGCGGCGGTCGTCTCCAGCACCGCCTTCGCGTCGCCCTCGACGGTCGCCGCGCGGGCCAGCAGCCGCTCCGCGACGACGTCCGCGGCGGGGCGGATGCGCGCCGCCTCGGCCTGGGCGTCGGCGGGCGCGGGGGTGGCGGGGGGCTCGCCCAGTGGTTCGGCGACTCGGACAACGGGGCCGGAGGCCCGACCGGAACTGACACCGACACCGCTCAGGCGCGCGCTCGACATGGTCTAGACCATACCCTTCGGGTGGGCAGCGATTCCGCCCAGTGTGACGTGAACACCAGGCACCCGACAGCCGGGCCCGCCCGCACCAGCCGCTACCTCAGAACGGCACCCCGCAGCGCAGCAGGACGTTCGCGTACGGCGTGGCCTCGCCGGTGCGGACGATCAACCGGGTCGAGGCCGTCCGGCGCTTGAACTCGGCGTGCGGCACCCGCCGCACGCCGGGCAGCCGCTGGAGGATCGCCGCCGCGCACATCGGGTTCGCGTCGTCCACCTCGTTCGCGATCACCGCCCGCTCCACGACGAGTTCGGCCAGCAGGCCGTCCAGCACCTCCAGGAACGACGGCACGCCGAAGGTGAACGCCAGGTCGACGACGGTCGGACCGGACGGGATCGGCAGGCCGCAGTCGGCGACCACCAGCTCGTCGGTGTGCCCGAGGCGGGCGAGCGCGCCGCTCAGCTCGGCGTTCAGGATGCCCGACCGCTTCACGGCAGCACGTCGGCTGCCTGCGGGTAGGACGGCTGGGCACCCGGCCTGGTCACCGAGGTGGCGGCCACGCGCGCCGCGTACCGGGCGGCGTCCACGAGCTGGTCGCCCGCCGCGAGCCGCGCGGCGAGCGCGCCCGCGAAGGCGTCGCCCGCACCCGTGGTGTCGACCGGGGTCACGGCGGGAGCGGGCACCTCGACCACGCCGTCGCGCGTGACCACGGCGGCGCCGCGCGCGCCGAGCGTGACCACGGCGGACCGCGGGCCCAGGTCGAGCAGGCCCCGCACCGTCGGCGCGAGCTGGGCGGCCTCGTGCTCGTTGACGATCAGCGGGTCGAGCAGCGCCAGCGTCGACGGCGACAGCGGGGCCACCGGGGACAGGTTGAGCACCGGGCGGACGCCGTGCTCGGCGGCCCACGCCACGCCGTGCTCGACGGTGGGGACCGGGACCTCCAGCGAGCACACCAGCACCGAGACGCCGTCGGACGGCACGGCGTCGACGTCGGCCGGTGCCACGTCGCCGTTCGCGCCGGGCGCCACGACGATCGAGTTCTCGCCGTCCGGCGTCACGGTGATGTAGGCGATCCCGGTCGGACGGGCCGACGTGCGCACGAACGTCGTGCGCACGCCCGACGAGGCCAGGGACGAGCGCAGCAGCTCGCCGTACTGGTCCGAACCGACCGCGCCGAGGAGGTCGACCGACGCGCCCACGCGGGCGGCGGCGACGGCGGTGTTCGCGCCCTTGCCGCCGGGCATGACGACGGTGTCGCCACCCAGCACCGTCTCACCGCCGCCGGGTCGCCTGGCGACCTCCACGACGAGGTCCGCGTTGGCCGATCCGAGTACCAGTACCGAGGTCACTTCTTGAACTCTGCCAGGTTCTTCTTGGTCACGACCTTCACCTCGACGTCGACCACCTGCTGGACGGCCTCGCCCCTGGCGGCCTTCACGGCCTGCTCGACGGCCTTGCGGCCGAGCACCTTGGGCTGCTGGGCGACGGTCGCGGCCATCGTGCCGTCCTCGACCGCCTTCAGGCCGTCCGGCGTGCCGTCGAAGCCGACGACCTGGACCTGCGTGCCCGCCTTGTCACCGAGCGCCTTGATCGCGCCGAGCGCCATCTCGTCGTTGTCGGCGAAGACGCCCTTGATGCCGGGGTTGGCCTGGAGCAGGTTGGTCATCACGTCCAGGCCCTTGGCCCGGTCGAAGTCGGCGGGCTGGCTCGCGACGACCTTGATGCCGCCGGAGTTGAGGCCCTGCTCGAAGCCCCGGCCGCGGTCGCGGGCGGCGGACGCGCCGGGGATGCCCTGGAGGTGCACGACCTCGCCGCTGGTGGCGCGGCCGAGCTCGACGGCCGCGAGGCTGCCGCCCTGGACGTTGTCGGAGGCGACCTCGGAGGCCACCTTGCCGTCGTCGACGGAGCGGTCGACCGCGATCAGCGGGATGTTCGCGTTCTCGGCGGCCTTCGCGGCGGGCGTCGCCTGCTTCGAGTCGACCGGGTTGATGATGATCGCCTTCAGGCCCTGGGTGGCGAACGTCTGCACCTGGTTGACCTGGTTCGTCGAGTCGTTCTGCGCGTCGACCACGGTCAGCTTCACGCCCAGTTCGGCGGCGGCCTCCTCGGCGCCCTGCTTCAGCTCCACGAAGTACGGGTTGTTCAGCGTCGACACGGCGAGACCGACGGTGAGGTCACCGCCGGAACCCGTCTCGCCACCCGAGCCGCACGCCGCCGTGAGGGCGAGGGCCGTGGCGGAGAGGGCTGCGACCGCTGCCCTGCGGGGGAAGTTCATGGTGTTCCTTTCCTAACGGGTGCTGCTGCGGCGGCGGAGGGTGTCCAGCAGGACGGCGAGCGCGATGACCACGCCGATGACGACCTGCTGCCAGAACGGGGAGACCTGCAACTGGTTGAGCCCGTTGCGGAGGACGGCGAGCACGAGCGCGCCGATCAACGTGCCGGACGCCCGGCCGACGCCGCCGGACAGCGAGGCGCCGCCGATGACGACGGCCGCGATGGCGTCGAGTTCGTAGCCGACCGCGGCCTGCGGTCCCGCGGAGGCGAGGCGGCCCGCGAGGAGCATCCCGGCCACGGCCGCGAACAGGCCGGACAGCGCGTAGACGACGAGCTTCTGCTTGCGGACGTCGATGCCGGACAGGCGGGCGGCTTCCTCGTTGCCGCCGATGACGTACATCGCGCGGCCCTGGTAGGTGCGGGTCAGCACGAACGCGGTGAGGCCGAAGAACACCAGCATCACCAGCAGCGGCACCGGCAGGAACGGGGTGAGGTTGGAGCCCAGCTCGCTGACGACGTCCGGCGTGGCCAGCGGCGTGCCCTGCGAGACCACCAGCGTCAGGCCGCGGGCCACGCTGAGCATCGCGAGGGTCGCGATGAACGCGGGCAGGCGGCCGTAGCTGACCAGCGCGCCGTTGACGAGACCGGCGACCACGCCGGTGGCCAGGCCGAGCAGCAGCGCGAGCGGACCGGGCAGCCCGGCCTCGGTCGAGCTCCACGCGCCGACCATCGCGGACAGGGCCGCGACGCTGCCCACGGACAGGTCGATGCCGCCGGAGACGATGACGAACGTCGAGCCGAACGCGAGCACCGCGACCACGGCCGCCTGCACGCCGACGTTGAGCAGGTTCTGGGTGCTGAGGAACGACGGCGCGAGGACCGACAGCGCCACGACCAGCACCAGCAGCCCGCCCAGCGCCCCGTTGTCGGAGAGGACCTTGCGGGCGTCGATCGAGGTTGTCATGCGGAGATCTCCTGAACGGCCAACGCCATCACCTGGTCCTGGGTGGTTCCGACGGCGGGGAGTTCGCCCGCCACGCGGCCGTGCGCCATCACGACGATCCGGTCGCTCATCCCGATCACCTCGGGGAGGTCGCTGGACACCAGCAGCACGGCCCGGCCCGCCGCGGTCATGCGGTTGACCAGCTCGTAGATCTCGACCTTCGCGCCCACGTCGACGCCCCTGGTCGGCTCGTCGAGGACGAGCACCTTCGGGTCGGCGAGCAGCCACTTGCCGATGACGACCTTCTGCTGGTTGCCGCCGGACAGCTCGCGGACCTCCTGGTCGAGGCCGGAGGTCTTGATCCGCAGCGCCGCCGCCATCTCGGCGGCCCGCCCGCGCTGGCCCTTGCGGTCGACGATCCCGACCCTGGTGGCGGACTTGAGCGTCACCAGGCCGAGGTTCTCGCCGACGCTGGACGTGAGCACGAGCCCCTGGCCCTTGCGGTCCTCGGGCACCAGGCCCAGTCCGGCACGCACGGCGGCCCGCACGTCGCCACCGGCCACGCGCTCGCCACCCACCTCGACGTGCCCGGAGTCGTACCGGTCCGCGCCGAACGCGGCCCGCACGACCTCGGTGCGACCCGCGCCGACGAGCCCGGCGACGCCGACGACCTCACCGGCGCGGACCTCGATCGAGACGTCTCGGAACACCCCGTCGCGAGTCAGGCCGTCGATCTTGAGCAGCACCTCGCCGGGGTCCTGCCGGTGGCGCGGGTACTGCTCGGAGATCGTCCGGCCGACCATCAGCTCGATCATCTGCTCGACGCTCGCCCCCCTGGGCAGCACGCCGACGCTGCGGCCGTCGCGCAGGACGGTGCTGCGGTCGGCGATCCGGCGGATCTCGTCGAGGTGGTGGGTGATGAACACGAGCCCGACGCCCTGGTCGCGCAGCTCGGCCATGATCTCCAGCAGCCGGTCCGTCTCGGTGTCGGTGAGCACGGCCGTCGGCTCGTCCAGCACGAGCACGCCCGCGTCCTGGTCGAGCGCGCGGGCGATCTCGACCATCTGCTGCTGGGCGATGCCGAGGTCCCCCAGCCGGGCGCGCGGGTCGACCGCCAGGCCCACCCGGTCGAGCAGGCCGACGGCGTCGCGGCGCATCCGGGCGTGGTCGACCACGCCGAAGCGGCGCGGCGGGCGGCCGAGGAACAGGTTCTCCGCGACCGACAGCTCCGGCACGAGCGTCAGCTCCTGGTAGATCACCGCGAGCCGCACGCCGTCGGCGAGCACGACCTCGCCGTGGTCGGGGCGGTGCACGCCCGCCAGCACCTTGACCAGCGTCGACTTGCCCGCGCCGTTCTCGCCGAGCAGCACGTGGACCTCGCCGGACCGGACCTCGAAGTCCACGCCGTCCAGCGCCAGCGCGCCGGTGAAGCGCTTGGTGATGCCGGTGGCCCTCAGCAGCTCAGCCACGACCCGCCTCCCCGCACGAGCCGCGCTCGACCAGGCGGGCGGTGAGCCGCACGTCCGGCGGCTGCTCGTCGGCGATCAGCGCGATCAGGCAGCGCGCGGCGGCGCGGCCCATCTCGACCGTCGGCTGGGCGATGACCGTGAGCGGCGGGTCGAGCAGCGGGAACCACGGCTGGTCGTCGTAGACGGCGATGCCGACGTCGCCGGGGACCGAGAGCCCGAGCGCGCGGACCTGCTCCAGCGCGCCGAGGCCCATCAGGTTGTCCATCGCGACCAGTGCGGTCGGCCGGTCCGGCAGCCCCATGAGCTTCGCCGCGGCCTGCGCGCCGCTCTCCCAGCGGAAGTCGCCGTGCACCACGTGCTCGGGGTGGACGGGGCGGCCCAGTTCGGCGAGCGCGGAGCCGAACTGGGCCAGCCGTTCCCGGCCGGTGCTGGTGTCCGACGGGCCCGCGATGACGCCGACCCGCTCGTGACCAGCACCGACGAGGGACGCGGCCAGGTCGGCGAGCGCGCCCGCGCCGTCCACCCGGATGACCGGGCAGTCCGCGCCGGGCACCGACCGGTCGAGCAGGACCAGCGGCAGCCCGGTCGCGACGACCTCGTCCATCCACTCCGCGTCGTCGGTGGCCGGGCAGACCAGCAGCCCGTCGACGCGGCGGTCCAGGAGTGTGCGCACGTAGGTGGTCTGCTGCTCGGCGCTCTCGTCGGCGTTGGCCAGCACGACGCAGTAGCCGTGGGCGCGCGCCTCCTGCTCGACCGCGCGGGCGATCTCCGCGAAGAACGGGTTGACCAGGTCGCTGATCACCAGCCCGAACGTCTTGGTCGCGGTGGTCCGCAGGGAGCGGGCGAGCGCGTTGGGCCGGTAGCCGAGCTCCTCGATGGCGGCCAGCACGCGGGCGCGGGTCTCCTGGGTCGGGGCGGCGTGACCGTTGAGCACGCGCGACACCGTCGCCGTGGACACCCCGGCGTGGCTCGCGACATCCTTCATCGTCGTCACGCTGCGCGCCTCCTCGTGCACTGGAATCGATTACACGGTCTAGTTAATCGGTTACACAGGGGTGTTCGTCAAGTTCATCGATTCAGCTCGGTGACCACATCGTCATCAGCGATGAGTAGGGATACGGATCAAAAACGGACATCCAGGCCTCAAGCTGAGCGCATGACTGGACCAGACCCGCTGTTGCGCCTCGCCGACGAGCTGGGCGAACTCGGCCGCAAGCTGGGTGACGTCGGCATGGAGCTGCGCAGGCACCAGGTCAGGCAGGCGGCCTCCGCGCCCGCCGGGCAGGGGCTCGGCGCGGCGGTGGAGACCCAGGAGGCCGCGGCGCAGCTGGAGGCGGCCAAGGCCGCGCTCGCCGCCTCGACCCAGAGCCCCGGCGCCCTGTACGTGCCGGGCCAGGCCGCGACGGAGACCGCCACGGGCCGGGACCAGTCCGGCCGACCACAGGCCGCGAGCGCACCCGGCCAGGCGCCCGGTGCGCCGGGTCAGAGCGCGCCCGCCCAGACCTCCACCGCCACGCCGGACCAGGGCGCGCCCGGCCAGGCACCCACCACCACGCCCGGCCACAGCGGACCTGGCCAAGCCCCCACCACGCCGGGGCAGGGCGTGCCCGTCCAGGGCCCGACCACGCCGGGCCAGGGCGCACCCGCCCAGGCACCCACCACGCCGGGCCAGGGCGTGCCCGCCCAGGCCGCTCCCGGCCGCGCGCCGATCCCGCCCGTGCAGCCGGTCCGGGAGGCCGCGTTCGCGCAGGCCGGTCCCGCGCAGCCGCTGCCGGGCCAGATGCCCTGGCAGCCCGCCGGACCCCCGCAGCAGCAGTGGTCCAGCAGGCCGATGCCCCCGCCCGTGCCGCGTCGGACGCTGATGGACCGGCTGGGCGAGGACGGTGCGGGCAGCAAGCTGCTCGCCTGGGTCGGTGGCGTGGTCACGCTGCTCGGCGTGGTGCTGCTGCTGGTCCTGGCCGTGCAGCGCGACTACCTCGGCCCGCTGCCCCGCGTGGTCGGCGGCGCCGTGCTGGCGCTCGGCCTGGTCGGGATCGGGCTGCGGCTGCACCGCACGGAGACCGCGCGCACGGGTGCGTTCGCGCTGGCCGCGACGGGTGTCGCCGCGCTGTACCTGGACGTGGTCGCCGCGACCAAGCTGTACTCGTTCCTGCCCCAGTGGGCCGGGCTCGTCGTCGGTCTGGTGGTCGCCCTCGGCGGCCTGCTGCTGGCCATGCGCTGGGACTCGCCGACGTTCGCCATCGGCGTCGTGCTGGCCTGCGCGGTGTTCGCGCCGATCCTCACCGAGGGCTTCACGCCGCTGCTGGTCGGCTTCCTGCTCGTGCTCAAGACGGCCGCGAGCCCGGTGCAGTGGCGCCGGAACTGGCCGTGGCTCGCCATCGCGGCCGGTGCGCCCGCGGTGATCGGCTCCGTGCTCGCGATCGGCTTCGCGGTGCCCGCCCAGGAGCAGGCCCCGACGGCGGCGATCATCCTGCTGACCGCGGTGGTCGGCGTGCTCAGCTCGCTCATCTCGGTCCGGCGCCGTCCGGAGGACGTGGTGTCGGTGATCATGGTCGCCGCGTCGCCGGTGCCCGCGCTGCTCGCGACCGTGCTGCTGGACCGGGTGTGGGCGACCGCGATGGCGGGTGCGATCACCGTGCTGATGATCGCCCTGTGGTCGGTCGGCCGGAGGTCGCTGCCCGCCGGGTACGTCACGGCCGCAGGGGTCGTCGCCGTGTTCGGCCTGCTCCAGACCACGACCATCGCCCTGGACGGCAGCGCGCGAGCCGCCACCGTGCTGTTCGAGGCGCTGCTGCTGATCGTGCTGGCCGACCGGACCGCCTCGCGCGGCCCGCTGCTGGGCGGTGCGGTGTTCGGCGGTCTCGGCCTGCTGCTGGCGGGCGGGGCGATCCCGCCGAGCCTGCTCGTCGAGGCGCCCCGGTTCGCGCTCCGCACGCCCGGCGCGCTGGTCGGCGGGATGCTGACCGCGCTGGTGCTGGCGCTGGTCGCGATCGGGCTGCCGTGGGTGGCCAGCCGCCGCGGGGTGCTCACCGAGCCGGGGAAGAACCCGCTCGCGCTGGTCGCCGCCGGGCTGGTCCTGCTCTACGCCACCGCGGGTTTCGTCCTCTGCGCCGCCCTGCTGGTGTCGCAGACGCCGAGCGGTTTCCTGTTCGGCCACACGGTCGTGACCGTCTCGTGGACGGTCGCCGCGCTGGTGCTGCTGGTCAGGGGCGTCGACGTCCTGCCGCTGCGGATCGCGGGCCTGGTGCTGGTCGCCGCGGCGGTGGCGAAGCTGGTGCTGTTCGACCTCTCGGCGCTCGACGGGATCGCCAGGGTGGCGGCGTTCATCGGCGCCGGGCTGGTTCTCCTGACGGCGGGCACCCGTTACGCCAAACTGGTGGCGATCCGGAGGATTTCGACGAATTCGTAGAGGATTGCCCTCGAAATGCCGACTTTTTCACGGCGCTAGTGGTAAGTCTCGTTTCGTCGGGGTTCGACCAACCGGTGCAACGCATCGGGAGGGGTCCGGCGTCGGTCGTTTCGCCCCCCGAGCGACCGGCGTCGGGCACACCGGCTCCTTTCGAGCCACACCACTCGTCCGGGTTGTGAAACCACCCGGACGAGGGGCGGGAGTGGAACGGCTCCGCCAGGGGGTGTTCCCATTCGCGCCATGTGGGCGCAGAGCACGGCCGGACCTCGCCGACTCGGCACAGCGGTCTTCTCCCTCGCGGCGGCCTTCGTGGTGTCCGCGGCCCCCGCCGCCCTGTCCGAGGGCCCGCCACCCGCGGTCGAACCCGCGTCCAGCGGCGCCTCGCCGCAGGCGTACGTGATCGGCCGGTCGGGTCAGGTGCAGGTCGTGGACACGGTCCGGGGCAGGGTCCTCGCCACCGCCAGGACCGGCGGCCGGGCGACCGGCGTCGCCGTCGCGCCGGACGGCCACCTCGTCTACGTCGTCAACGGCTGGACCGGCGTGATCAGCGCGGTCGACCCGAAGACCGGCGCCGTCGTGGACCGGCTCAGCACCGGCATCCAGCTCGCGCAGGCCGTGATGACCCCGGACGGCGCGCGGCTCTACGTGACCGGGTCCTCCGACGGGGGCGTGGTCGCCGTGGTCGACCCGGCGACGTTCCACCTCACGGCGCTGATCAGGGTCGGCGGGCAGGTGCGGGGGATCACGATGAGCCCGGACGGGAGGCTGCTGTACGTGGCGGGCAGCCAGGACGGCGCGGTGACCGTGGTCGACGCCCTGACGCTCACCAAGCAGGCCACCATCGAGGTCGGCGGGATGCCGCAGCACGTGGCCGTGAGCCCGGACGGCGGGACCGTCTACGTGAGCGTCCTGCACCTCGGCCGCGACCCGCGCGCGACGCTCGCGGTCGTCGACGCCCGGTCGCGGCGGGCGGTCGGGTCCGTGGAGGTCGGCAGGGGCGCGGGCGCCGTGGCGGTCACGCCGGACGGGTCGCGCGTGTACGTGGCGCTGACCGGGCAGCGGGGGGTCGCGGTGGTGGACACGGCGACCCGGACGCTGCTGCGGAGGCTGCCCTACGACGCGCGCGGGCTGTCGAACGCGCCCGGTGACCGGCGGATCTTCCTGGCCACCGGGTCGACGACGACCGTGCTGGACGGGTCGGACGACGCCGAGCTGGCGACGTTCGAGCTGGACGAGGTCGACCTGCCGGGGATCACCGGCGCGACCGCCGGGTTCGAGGCGACGATGGTCGCGTTCGCGCCGGAGTCAGCTCGACGCGGGGACTGACACCCCGACGCCGCCGCGGCGGTCGGCGCCGTAGCCCGCGATCTCGGCGTCCAGGTCGAGCGGCTTCGAGCCCGTGAACGCCCTCAGCTCGTCGGTGAGCTGGTCGGCGGGCACGAGCCAGCAGACCTCGAACTCGATGCCGTCGACGTCGCGGGCGTAGAGCGCCTTGGTCGTGCCGTGGTCGGACTCGCCGACGAGCGCGCCGTGCTCGACGAGCTTGGCGCGGGTGTTCCGCAGTTCGCCGAGCGTGTCGACCTCCCACGCGAGGTGGTAGAGGCCGACGGCGGTGCGGCCCGCGGGGGATTCGGCCGCCTGGGGACCCATGGCGAACAGGCCGAGGTCGTGGTCGTTGGTCGAACCCGCCGCCTGGAGGAAGGCCGCCCTGCCGGACATCTCGGCGGTCACCCGGAAGCCGAGCACGTCGGTGTAGAACGCCACCGCCTTCGAGACGTCGCGGACGTGGAGCACGGCGTGGTTCAGGCGCTGGATCGGCATGAAGGGCTCCCAGTAGTTGAATCCTCAACCACCACGGTACGCCGTGGTGGTTGAGGATTCAATGTCCTGCACCGTCCCGGACCTCAGCCCACGGGCTGGGGCGACCGCTCCCGAACGGGCTCGTCCTCGTCGTCCACGTCGCCGCCCTCGTGGATGGCGAGCCGCTCCTGGACCTTGCGCAGCGGGCCGGGGGCCCACCAGGCCGCGTTGCCGAGGAGCTTGAGCACGGCGGGCACGAGCAGCATCCGGACGATCGTCGCGTCCAGCGCCAGCGCCAGGATCATGCCGACCCCGACGAACCGCATCATCGTGATCTGCGAGAACGCGAACGCCCCGATCACCACGATCAGCAGCAGCGCGGCGGCGGTGATCACCCGGCCGGTCTTGGCGAGGCCGATCGCCACGGCGTCCTCGGTGCTCGCGCCCTTGCCGCGGGCCTCGACCATCCGGGACAGCAGGAAGATCTCGTAGTCCGTCGACAGGCCGAACACGATGGCCGCCATCAGCACGACGATGCCCGATTCCAGCGGCGACGGCGTGACGCCGAGCAGCGAGGCGCCGTGGCCGTCCTGGAAGATCCAGACCAGCACGCCGAAGGTCGCGGACAGGCTCAGAGCGCTCATCACGATGGCCTTGATCGGCAGCACGAGCGAGCCGAACGCCAGGAACATCAGCACGAACGTCGCGCCGACGAGCAGGAGCACCATCCACGGCAGGTTCGCGGCGATGGCGTCCAGGCTGTCGGACACCATCGCGGTCGGGCCGCCGACCAGCACCTCGGACCCGCTCGGCGCGTCCAGCGCCCGCACGTCCTCCAACGCCTGCTTGGCCTGGTCGGAGTGCGCGTCGCCGCCGTCGAGACCGGCCGCGAGAGACCAGACGCCGTTCTTCGGCTCGGCGGTGATCTGCGCGGTGTCCACGCCCGCCACGTCACCGACCGCCGCCGCGTACGCCTGCACGGCCGCGGCGTCCGGACCGCCGGAGACCACGATCTTGAAGCCGTTGCCGCCCAGCGCGCTGAAGTCGGAGTTGATCGTCTCGGCCGCGACGCGGGCGGGGTTGCCCTCGGGCAGCACCTTCTCGGTGACCTCGCCGAACTTCACACCGAGGAACGGCGCGCCGAGCGCGAGCAGGACACCGATGATCGGCACGGCCACCAGGACCGGCCGCTTCATGACGCTCCGGCCGAGCCGCTCCCAGCCGCGGCCCTCCTCGCCCTTCGCCGCGCGCTTGCGCCACGGCATGGCGAACTTGTCGACGCGGTGGCCGAGGATGCCGAGCAGGGCGGGCAGCAGCGTGAGCGACACGACCGCGGCGATGGCGACGGCCGACATGCCGCCGTAGCTCAGCGACTTGAGGAAGCCCTGCGGGAACAGCAGCAGACCGGCGAGCGCGATGACCAGGATCGTGGAGGAGAACGCCACCGTGCGGCCCGCGGAGGTGACCGTGCGGCGCACGGCGTCCTCGACGGCGCGGCCCGCGGCGAGTTCCTCGCGGAACCGGCCGACCATGAACAGCCCGTAGTCGATGGCCATGCCGAGCCCGAGCAGGCTGGCGACGTTGACGGCGAAGGAGTTCACGTCGGCGCCGAGCGCGACGGCGTGCAGCACGCCGAGCGAACCCATGATCGACAGGCCGCCGACGAGGACCGGCAGCGTGGCCGCGACCAGGCCGCCGAAGATGATGATGAGCAGGACCAGCACGATCGGCAGCGACACGGCCTCGGCCTTGGTGAGGTCCGACGCGGTGATGTCGTTGATCGCCTTCTGGGTCGGGATCAGCCCGCCGACCTGGGATTCGACCCCGTCGACCGCGAGCTGGTCGGAGATCTGCTGGAACTGCTTGATCTGCGCGTTCGAGTCACCGGCCTGGAGGGTGATCGCGGCGAGCGCCTTGCCCTTGTCGGCCGTGGTGAACGTCGGGAGCTGGGTGTTCCAGTAGGAGGCCACCTGCTTCACCGCGTCGGCGGGCAGCCCGTCGAGCTGCTTGCCGATCTTCGCGGCGACCTCGGGGGAGTCGACCGTGCTCCCCTGCGGGGCGGTGTAGATGACGATGACGTCACCGCCCTGCCTGCCGAACGCGTCCTGCGCGACCTGGGTGGCCCGCGCGGCCTCGCTGCCCGGCGCGTCGTAGCCGCCCTGGCTCAGCTTGTCGAAGACGCCGAGTCCCCAGATGCCGCCACCGACGGACAGCAGCACGATCGCGATCAACACCACCCATCGGCGGTGGTAGGCCAGCGAGCCCCACTTCGCGAACAAGTTCGTCCTCCTAGGCTGAGTGGCGTTACGGTTCTGCAAACAGCGTCAACTTCGTAAACACCGTTCACTGAACTCGGCCGACGGTACAGACGTGAACAACCCGATGGGGTGACATATGACCCAGGCCACTCGCCGAGAACGGCTCCGTGCGGAGACCGAGCGTGACATTCGACGGCAGGCACGCACCCTGCTGGTGAACCACGGTCGCGAGGCCGTGACGCTGCGTGCCATCGCTCGTGAGGTCGGCATCACCGCCCCGGCGCTGTACCGCTACTACGACTCGCGCGAGGACCTGCTGCGCCACCTGTGCGACGACATCTGCGAGGACCTGGAGGCCGAGCTGTACGCGGCGCTCGAACCGCTGGGCGAGGACGCCGGGACCGAGCAGGTCTACGCGGTGTGCCGGGGCTTCCGGCGGTGGGCGCTGGCGCACCCCCAGGAGTTCTCACTGGTGTTCGCGTCGACCGAGAACGTGATCGGGACGTTCAAGCCCACCGACCGGCTGAAGGTCGGCGACCAGTTCGGGAAGGTGTTCCTGGAGGTCGCCAGCAGGCTGATCGCCAAGCACGAGCACCCGCACGGCGAGGGCGAGCCGCCGGAGCCGCCCGCGGTGCTGCACGACGACCTGCGCGCGTTCCAGCAGGTGCTGATCAGGACGGTGACCGCCCGCGGCGTCGAGGTGGACGAGGAGTCGCTGCCGCTGGGCGCGATCTTCCACCTGCTCCAGGCGTGGGTGCGGCTCTACGGGCACGTGGCGCTGGAGGTGTTCGGACGCTTCCCGTTCGCGGTGTCCGACCCCGAGCCGATGTTCGACGCGATGCTGGGGAGCATCTTCATCCCCATGGGCGTCGAGGAGTGACGACGCGGGGCGCCACCGGGGCGCCCCGCGTCCTCCGCACTACAGAACGATGTTCACCAGTCGGCCGGGCACGACGATGACCTTGCGCGGCGTGCCGCCCGCGACCAGCTCGGCGATCTTCTCGTCGGCCAGGGCGGCGGCCTTGACCTCGTCCTGGCCTGCGGTGGCGGCGACCGTGATCCGGGCCCGCACCTTGCCGTTGACCTGGATCGGGTACTCCACGGAGTCCTCGACCAGGTACTGCTCGTCCGCCTTCGGGAACGGCCCGTGCGCCAGCGACTCGTCGTGGCCCAGCTTCGCCCACAGCTCCTCGGCGATGTGCGGGCTCGTCGGCGCCAGCATCTGCACCATCGCCTCGGCCAGCACCCTCGGCGTGCCGGTCGCGCTGAACGTCTTGGTCACGTGGTTGTTCAGCTCGATCAGCTTCGCGCCCGCCGTGTTGTAGCGCAGGTTCACGTAGTCGTCGTGCACGCCCGCGATGGTCCTGTGCAGCACCCGCAGCGACTCCAGCGGGGGAGCGTCCTCGACGACCCGCAGCTCACCGGTGTTCTCGTCCACCAGGTTGCGCCACAGCCGCTGGAGGAACCGCTGCGCGCCGACGACGTCCTTGGTCGCCCACGGACGGGACACGTCCATCGGGCCCATCGACATCTCGTACATGCGGAACGTGTCGGCGCCGTAGTTCTCGCACATCTCGTCCGGCGTGACGACGTTCTTCAGGCTCTTGCCCATCTTGCCGTACTCGCGCTTGACCTCTTCGCCGTTGAAGAAGAACTTCCCGTTCTCCTCCACGACCTCGTCCGCGGGCACGTACGTCTCGCGCGCGTCCTGGAACGCGTACGCCTGGATGTACCCCTGGTTGAACAGCTTGCGGTACGGCTCGTCGCCGGACACCTGGCCCAGGTCGAACAGGACCTTCTGCCAGAAGCGGGAGTACAGCAGGTGCAGCACCGCGTGCTCGACGCCGCCGATGTACAGGTCGACACCGCCGGGGTCGTCCGCGCCGTGCTCCGCGGTGCGCGGGCCCAGCCAGTACTGCTCGTTCTCCGCGTTGACGAACCGCTCCGACTCCGTCGGGTCGACGTAGCGCAGCTGGTACCAGCACGAGCCCGCCCAGTTGGGCATCGTGTTGAAGTCGCGGCGGTACTTCTTCCTGCCCTCGCCCAGGTCCAGCTCGACCTCGGTCCAGTCGGTCGCGCGGGACAGCGGCGGCGACGGCTCGCTGTTCGCGTCCTCCGGGTCGAAGGTGCGCGGCGAGTAGTCGTCCACTTCGGGCAGTTCGACGGGCAGCATCTCCTGCGGCAGCGGGATCGGCGTGCCGTCCTCGTCGTAGACGATCGGGAACGGCTCGCCCCAGTACCGCTGGCGGGAGAACAGCCAGTCGCGCAGCTTGTACTGCACCGTGCCGCTGCCGTGGCCGTTCTCCTCCAGCCAAGTGATCATCTTCGTCTTGGCCTCGGCGACGCCCAGCCCGTCCAGGAACCCCGAGTTGATCGCGGGCCCGTCGCCGGTGAACGCCTCGCCCTCGAAACCCTCGGACGGCCGCACGGTCCGGATGATCGGCAGGTCGTACGCGGTCGCGAAGTCCCAGTCGCGCTGGTCCTGGCCGGGCACCGCCATGATCGCGCCGGTGCCGTAGCCCATCAGCACGTAGTCGGCGATGTAGACCGGGATCTCGGTGCCGGTGACCGGGTTCGTCGCGTGCGCGCCGGTGAAGACGCCGGTCTTCTCCCTGTTCTCCTGGCGGTCCAGTTCGGA
Organism: Umezawaea sp.; assembly: GCF_057122925.1. NCBI lineage: Bacteria > Bacillati > Actinomycetota > Actinomycetes > Pseudonocardiales > Pseudonocardiaceae > Umezawaea > Umezawaea sp. The sequence continues at coordinate 64,403 of NZ_DBNGPQ010000100.1, forward strand.
CTTCAGGGACGCGGCCCGCCGGTACGCGGCGATGTCGGCCGCCTGCTCGGCGGTCGCGATCTCGTCGACCAGCGGGTGCTCCGGCGCCAGCACCACGTACGTCGCGCCGAACAGCGTGTCGGGACGGGTCGTGAAGACCTCGATCTCCCGGTCACCGACCGGGAAGCGCACGCGGGCACCGTTGCTGCGCCCGATCCAGTTGCGCTGCATGGCCTTGACCTTCTCCGGCCAGTCCAGCCGGTCCAGGTCGTCGATCAGCCGGTCCGAGTACGCGGTGATCCGCATCATCCACTGGCGCAGGTTCCGGCGGAACACCGGGAAGTTGCCGCGCTCGCTGCGGCCGTCGGCGGTGACCTCCTCGTTGGCCAGCACCGTCCCCAGGCCGGGGCACCAGTTCACCGGCGCCTCGGACAGGTAGGCCAGGCGGTACTCGTTCAGCACCTTGCGCTGCTCGGCGCTGGTCAGCCCGGCCCACGGGCGGCCGTCCGGCGTCGGCCGGGTGCCGTCGGCGAACCGCGCCTCCAGCTCGGCGATCGGCCGCGCCCTGCCCGCATCGGCGTCGTACCAGGAGTTGAAGATCTGGAGGAAGATCCACTGCGTCCACTTGTAGTACTCGACGTCGATCGTGGAGATCCGGCGGCGCTCGTCGTGGCCCAGCCCCAGCCTGCGGATCTGCCGCAGGTAGGTGGCCATGTTGTCCTCGGTGGTCTTCCGCGGGTGCTGCCCCGTCTGCACCGCGTACTGCTCGGCGGGCAGCCCGAACGCGTCGAAGCCCATCGTGTGCAGCACGTTGCGGCCGTTCATCCGGTGGTACCGGGCGAACACGTCCGTTCCGATGAAACCCAGCGGGTGGCCGACGTGCAGCCCGGCGCCCGACGGGTACGGGAACATGTCCTGCACGAACAGCTTGTCCGCGGGCACCGGCTCACCGGTGGACAGCGGACCGACCGGGTTCGGCGCGTGGAACGTGCCGTGGTCCTCCCAGTACTGCTGCCAGCGCTTCTCGATCCGACCTGCCAGCTCGGCCGTGTAGCGGAAGGCCGGGGTTTCCGCGGCCGCGTCCGTGCTCATCGAACGATCCCTCTCCATCGATTTCCCGCCCCTGACACGACGAAACCCCCCAGCCCAGAACGGGGCGTGAGGGGTTGCCGCGCCGACCAGTCATGTCGGTCAGCGCGGCTAGATAAGGAGCAGGCAGGCCTTGCCCATGGTCACCAGAGTACCCGGTTGACGACGCTGAGCGAAAAGGCTATCCGCGGAGGAGGTGATCCGCGCGACTCCGGGCCGGGGCTCGTGCGACACCGACCGGTGGGCACACCTACCCTCGACGGCGTGAACATCGTGCTGCCAGTGGTGCTCGGCCTGCTCGGCGTCTTCCTCGCGCTGATCGGCTACCTCGGGTTGACCGGCAAGCTGCCGCGCAACCGCTACGTCGGCGTCCGCACCGCTCCGGCGATGCGCGACGAGGAGGCGTTCCAGCTCGCCAACCGGGTCGCGGGTCTGCCGAACCTCGTCGCGGCGCTCGTCGCCGTCGGCGCCGGGACCGCGGCCGTCGTCAACCCGGCCGCCGCCCTGACCGTGGGCCTGGTCGGGGTCGTCGGCGCGGTCGCGATCACGATCGCCGCCACCGCCGCGGGCCACCGGGCCGCCGAGGCGATGCCCGTGCCGGAGGCGCCCAAGGGCTGCGGCGGGTGCGCCTGCGGCGGCGGAGGGTGCAGCCCGTTCTCGAAGGCCTGATGTTTCATGTGAAACATCAGTTCCGGTGGACGTCCAGCGGGTAGGTCGCCAGCAGCGCCGTCGGCATCCCCTGCCTGCGGAGCACGCGCCCCCACAGGTCCACGCCGGACGGCGTGAGCACGTCGTCCGGCAGACCCGGCACCACGATCCAGTCCCCGCGGTCGATCTCACCCGCGAGCTGCCGCGACCCCCAGCCCGCGTACCCGGCGAACACCCGCATCCCGCGCACCCGCGGCACCAGCGCGTCCGGGTCGGCGTCCAGGTCGACCAGCGCCACCGGGCCGCGCACGCCGACGACACCCTCCAACGTGGCCAGGTCCTCGCCCGTTCGCAGGGCCGCCAGGCACAGCGCGGTCTTCTGCTCGACCGGCCCTCCGATGTAGACGGCCTGCGGCCGGGTCACGTGTGGACCCCAGGCGGGCAGCACGTCGTGCACCGCCACCTCGCTGGGCCGGTTCAGCACCACGCCCAACGTGCCCTCGCTCCGGTGGTCGATCAGGTAGACGACGGTCCGCTGGAAGTTGGAGTCCGTCAGCGTGGGCGCCGCCACGAGCAGGGAACCCGGTTCGACTTCTGCATCTGGGCGCACCAGCACATGATTTCACCCGAACCCCCGCGACGTGTGTCACACCTCGCGCGGAACATCTGAGCCCACTCGGTCGTTGGACACCTCGTTGGATGCCTTCGAGTCCCCCGGGCCCACTCCACTGCCTTCTCGGAATACCGGTTCGGCCGGAGCCGGGTTGTGCACCACGCCGAGAGGCGACCTTGGCATCTGACCGACTGGGCCGGACCTTCGGGTCCGGCCTTCGTCGTACCCGGACCCGAGCGTCCGTGGACGGTCGGTGAACCCGCGGCCAACTCGGACCGGTAGACCGATCAGGCGCGCGGGGGCCGTCGTCGGCAGGACGTAGGGTGGCTGCGTGACCACCGTGGGCAGCCCCGCGACGAAGCACCACCTCGGTGTTCGCCGGTTGCTCGCGACCGGCGACTTCCGCAGGCTCCTGCTCAGCAGGCTCGCCTCGCAGTGGGGCGACGGCCTGTTCCAGGCCGGCCTGGCCGGGGCCGTGCTGTTCAACCCCGAGCGCCACGCCGACCCGGCCGCCATCGCCGCCGGGTTCGCCGTGCTGCTGCTGCCGTACTCGGTCGTCAGCCCGTTCGCGGGCGCGCTGCTGGACCGGTGGGACCGCCGCCGGGTGCTGGTGGTCGCGAACCTGACCCGTGCCGTGTTCATCCTGCTCACGGTCGCCGCCGTGGGTGCCGGGCTGTCGGACGTGCCGCTCTACGCCGCCGCGCTGATGGTGACGGGGGTCAGCCGGTTCGTCGGGTCGGGGCTGTCCGCCTCGCTGCCGCACGTGGTGCCCGGCGACAACCTGGTCGAGGCGAACGCCTTCGCGACCACGCTCGGCGCGCTGACCGCCGTGCTCGGGGCGGGGTCGGCCGTCGGGCTGCGGGCGCTGCTCGGCGAGGGTGACGGCGGGTCCGCGCGGACGACGTGCTTCGCGATCGTGGGCTCGCTGGTGGCCGCGTTCGTCGCCAGCCGGTTCAAGGCGGGTGTGCTGGGCCCGGACGAGGTGGTCGAGCCGAACCGGACCGCCACCGCCGTGGCGATGGGCCTGCTGGACGGCGCCCGAGCGGCGTGGCGGGCGCCGAAGGTGTCGGCGGTGCTGGTGGCGCTGCTCGCCCACCGAGCGGCCTTCGGCATGTCGCTGCTGCTCACGCTGCTGCTGATGCGCCACAGCTTCGGCACGGGTCTCGCCGGGCTCGGGAAGATCGCCGTGGCGGGCGGTGCGGGCATCCTGCTCGCCGGGCTCATCACGGACCGGGTCGTGGACGTGCTCGGGCGCAGGGCGACGGTGTGCGCGGCGCTGGTGCTGGCCGCCGCGAGCCAGCTCGGGCTCGGGCTGCCGATGCTGCTGCCGACGATCCTGGTCGCGTCGTTCCTGCTGACGTTCGCCGGGCAGGTCGTGAAGCTGTGCGTGGACGCGGCCGTGCAGGGCGACATCGGTGACGAGGTGCGCGGCCGGGTGTTCGCGCTCTACGACACGCTGTTCAACGTCACCCAGGTCGCCGCCGTGTCCGCGGCGGCGGCCGTCGTCTCGTTCGACGGCCGCTCGCCCGGTCTGATCATCGTCGCCACGGCCCTGTACCTGGTCGGGCTGGGCGGCTACCTGCTCCTGCTGAGGCGGTCACCGCGGCAGGGGTAGCCGGATGATGCCGGTCTCGTGGGCGAACACCACGGCCGCCATCCGGTCGCGCAGGTCGAGGACGCGGAGGATCTCCACCACCTCCCCAGCCACCTGCTCCTGGCTGATCGCCAGCACGCGGGCGATCTCGTGGTCCGCCAGCCCCCGCGCCAGGCACCTGAGCACCGCGCGCTGCTGATCGCTGAGCGCGCCGACCGCACCGGTCGTCGTTCCGCTCAGTCCCCACGTGTTCATCGACACCACCCCCAGCGGCTGCGATGGGCACCCTGCCCCGCCGCACACGGTCATCGTCCCGCAACCCGCTGTCACTTGGCTAACGCGGCGATTCCACCCCGACACGAAGGGTGACAAAGCGTCAGCTCGCGGGGGGCTCGACCCCTTCGGAACGGGCCCACGCGTACAGCTCGGCGATGGCCTCGTCGTGGTCGAGGGGCCCCCGGTCGAGCCTCAGCTCCTTGAGGAACTTCCACGCCTTGCCGACCAGCGGACCCGGCGGGAGGCCGAGGAGCCGCATGATCTCGTTGCCGTCGAGGTCGGGCCGGACGCGCCTGAGGTCCTCGTCGGCCGCGATGCGGGCGATCCTGGCCTCCAGCTCGTCGTAGGTGCGCTGGAGCGTGCTCGCCTTGCGCTTGTTGCGCGTGGTGCAGTCGGCCCGGACGAGCTTGTGCAGCCGGGTCAGCAGGTGCTCGGCGTCGGTGACGTACCGGCGGACCGCCGAGTCCGTCCACTCGCCCTTGCCGTAGCCGTGGAACCGCAGGTGGAGGTACACGAGCTGGGCGACGTCCTCGGTGATCTCCTTCGAGTACCGCAGTGCCCGCAAGCGCTTGCGGACCATCTTCGCGCCGACCACCTCGTGGTGGTGGAACGAGACGCCGCCGCCGTCCTCGAACCGCCGGGTGTCCGGCTTGCCGATGTCGTGCAGCAGCGCGGCCAGGCGCAGCACCAGGTCGGGGGAGAGGTCGGGGTCCTCCAGGTCGATCGCCTGCTCCAGCACGACCAGCGAGTGCTCGTAGACGTCCTTGTGCTGGTGGTGCTCGTCGATCTCCAGCTTCATCGCGGTCAGCTCCGGCACGACGAGGTCGGCCAGGCCCGTCCGCACCATCAGCTCCAGACCGAGCCGGGGGTGCTTCCCGCAGAGCAGCTTGGACAGCTCGACCTGCACCCGTTCGGGCGTGATCCGAGCGAGCTGGCCCGCCATCGCCGTCATCGCCTCGACGACGCGCGGCGCGGGCACGAAGCCGAGCTGCGACACGAACCGGGCGGCGCGCAGCATCCGCAGCGGATCGTCGCCGAACGACTCCTCGGGCGCGGCCGGGGTGTCGAGCACCCCCGCCTCCGCCGCGGCGAGACCACCGGTCGGGTCGACGAACGTCCGCGAGGTCACCTCGAACGCCATCGCGTTCACGGTGAAGTCCCGGCGGACCAGGTCGCCCTCGATGGTGTCGCCGAAGGTGACCTCGGGGTTGCGGGTCACGCCGTCGTAGGTGTCGGCGCGGAACGTGGTGATCTCCACCGTGTCCCCGCGCTTGGTCGCGCCGAGGGTGCCGAACGCGATCCCGGTGTCCCAGATCGCGTCGGCCCACCCCTTCAGCAGCGCCAGGACCTGCGGCGGGCGGGCGTCGGTGGTGAAGTCGAGGTCGTTGGTCGGCCTGCCGAGCACGGCGTCCCGGACGCTCCCACCGACCAGGTACAACCGGTGGCCCGCCTCGGCGAAGCGGGCGGCGAGTTCGTCGACCACCGGGGTGATGTGCGGTAGTTCCACCACCGCATTGTCCTGGGTGGCGGGCGCGTTGTCGTTCACGAGCGGTCGGGGCACGAGGAGCCAGGGTATAGGCACCCGGTGTTGATCACGCACCGCATTTGACGGGCGACGTCCCGTGGTGCGGACTCGCCACTACCATCGGCACCATGCCCCCGTCGTCCGGTCGTTCCGGCGGTACCAAGCCGGGGCGCCGGAACAGACGCCGGGGCCGCAGGCTCAAAACCGTCGACGAAACCTCGGCTGGTGGTCTGGTGCTGGACGCCGACCACCGGAACGCCGCGGTGATCGGTCGGCTGGACCGGCGTGGTCGCCTGCTCTGGTCGCTGCCCAAGGGGCACATCGAGGCTGGTGAGACCGCTGAGCAGACCGCGGTGCGGGAAGTCGCCGAGGAGACCGGTATTCATAGCAGGGTGTTGCGGCCCCTCGGAGCGATCGACTACTGGTTCGTCGCCGAGGACCGCCGAGTTCACAAGACCGTTCACCACTTCCTGCTCGAAGCCTTGGGCGGGGAGCTTTCCGATGAGGACGTGGAGGTCACCGAGGTGGCGTGGGTGCCCCTTGGCGAACTGGACGGCAGGCTCGCCTACGCGGATGAGCGCCGTCTGGTCCGTCGAGCCGCCGAACTGCTCGCCGAACCAGCCCCTCCGTCGGGTTTGTTGAACCCGGACGGGGTGGAGTCGGCGTGAAGAGACTGCTGTCCGCGCTGGCGGCGGCCGGAGTGCTGGTCATGTCGGGAGCCTTGGCGGCTCCCGCCGCGGCCGCCCCGACCGACGGCGGCCGACTGCCGGTCAAACCCGCTCCGGCGACCCAGGTGTGGGCGACGCGACAGCTGTCGCAGCCCGGCTCCTCGTCGCCGGTGTGGCTGCGAATGGAGGTCGACCAGCTCATACCGCGCGTGATCACGGCGGGGATGCCGAACTCCGTGCGGGTCACGGGCAAGATCACGAACGTCAGCGTCGACCGCAAGATCACCGAGATCGACCTCCGGCTGGAGCGCGGGAAGCCGCTGACCGCCGAGGACGAGGTGCGCGGCGCGTTGCGCGAACCCGTGCCGTCCGAGCTGATCCAGCCGCAGTTCACCCCCATCAGCGAGTCGCTCGACCCCGGTCAGACGCAGGCGTTCGACCTGACGGTCCCGCTGACCGGTGACGGTCCGACGTCGCTCCAGATCGCCCAACCGGGCATCTACCCGATCCTGGCCAACGTGAACGGCAAGCCGGACTACGGCGGCCGGGCGCGGCTGGCCGCGCTCAGCACGCTGCTGCCGGTGATGTCCGTACCCGGCGGCGAGGGCGTGTCCGCGCCGCCGAACCCCGCGAACATCACCGTGCTGTGGCCGCTGGTCGACCGCCCCAGGCTGGTGTCCACCGCTCCGGCGGGCGAGTCGGTCCTCACCGACGACGACCTGGCCGGGTCGCTCGCCCTCGGCGGCAGGCTGCACAGCCTCCTCAAGGCCTACGAGTTCGCCGTGACCAGCGGCCTCGCGTCGTCGGTGTGCGTGGCGGTCGACCCGGACCTGCTGCGCACCGTCGAGGCGATGAGCGAGGGCTACCAGGTCCAGGGCGCGGGCCCCGGCCGCGGCAAGAACGAGGCCAAGCTCTGGCTCGACCAGATCCGCAGGCTGACCGCGGGCCGCTGCGTGCTCGCGGTGCCGTACGCGGACGCCGACCTGGTCGCGCTGGCCCGCGCGAAGCTGGTCGACCTGGAGGCGCTCGCCGTGAAGGGCGCCTCGGTCGTCCAGCAGGTGCTCCCGTCCGTGCAGGCGCTGCCGGGCGTGGTGTGGCCCGAGGACGGTGTGCTCGACCAGCAGACGTTGACCGACCTCACCGCGCAGGGCGTGCGGGCCGTGGTGCTCGACCAGTCCGGGGTCGCCAACGCGCCCGGCACCCAGCCCGTGCGGCTGGAGTCCGCCGACACGCCCCCGGTGACGGCCGTGCGCATCGACTCGATGGTGTCGGACGCGCTGCGCGGCGGGACGGACGGCTCCGGCGGCCTGACCGGCGTGAGCACCCCGACCGAGTCGAAACCCGTGTCGGTGCAGAACGCGCTGGCCGCGCTGGCGTTCCGGGCGGGCTTCCAGGGCGCGGGCCAGAGCGTGGTCATCGCCCCGCCGCGCCGCTGGAACGCGCCGGTCGGCGAGATGCAGGTGTTCCTGGAGACGGTGAAGACCCTGGTCGGCGGCGGGTTCCTGGCACCGGTCGGGCTGGACGCGATGGTGTCCGGGGCCTCCGTGCCGGAGACCGTCGGCGCGCTCGCGTACCCCGTGGAGGCGGGTGGGCGGGAGGTGCCGCCCGCGGTGACCGCCGCCGTCGGCGCCTCGTGGACGACGCTCCAGGCGATGTTCGAGTCGATGGTCCAGGAGGACAGCACGTCCTCCAAGCCCGCCGACCTGGTCGACCCGGTGCGGCTGGAGCTGCTGCGCGGCGTCTCCTCGGCGTGGCGCGGCAACGAGGCCGCCGCCAGGGGGTCGATCGCCATCGGCGAGGACGGGATCGCCCAGTTGCAGGGCCAGGTGACGGTGGTCGAGCCGAACAGCCCGATCCTGCTCGGCTCCGGCGACAGCCCCATCCCGGTGACCATCAAGAACCGGCTCGACGTGCGGATCTCCGTCCTCATCGTGGTGGACGACAAACCCGGCATCAAGGCGAACCAGCTGTCCCAGCTCATCCTGCCCGCCCGCGGCGACCTGCTGGTCCGGGTGCCCGTCGAGGTGCTGCGGTCCGGCCGGTTCAGCGTGAACGTCCAGCTCACCACCCCCACCGGCGTGGCGCTGGGCGATTCCGTGCGGCTGGAGGTCTCGTCTTCCGCGTACGGAACCATCACCATTGTCATCACCGCCACGGCCGCGGCCGCGCTCGTGCTCCTGTCCGCCCGGAGGATCTACCGGCGGGTCAGGGCCTCGCGCGCCAAGGTCGAGGTACCCGAAGACGCCAGCAGCGTCACACCAGAGAAGTCGAGTGCGAGTTGAGCGAGTCAGCAACCGTGGTCATCGAACCCGTGCCGAGCGCCCCGTCGGTCGCGAAGGCCAGCGGGTCGATGGCGATCGCCACGATCGTCAGCCGGGTCTCGGGTCTGCTGTCCAAGCTGATGCTCATCGCGATCATCGGCTCGGACGTGCTGAACGACTCCTACCAGGCGGCGACCACGCTGCCCACGATGATCAACGAGCTGCTGCTCGGCGGTGTGCTGACCAGCGTCGCGATCCCGCTGCTGGTCCGCGCCGAGAAGGAGGACGCCGACGGCGGCGAGTCGTACGCGCAGTGGCTGGTGACGATGTCGATCGTCCTGCTGGGCGTCGGCACGGCCATCGCGGTGGCGTGCGCCCCGCTGCTGACGTCCGCGCTGACCAGCGGCTCCGAGGACGCGAACCCCGCGCTGGTCACGGCGTTCGCCTACCTGGTGCTGCCGGGCATCATCTTCTACGGCCTGTCGGCGCTGATCGGCGCGATCCTGAACACGAAGAACGTGTTCGGCCTGCCGACGTGGGCGCCCGTGCTGAACAACCTGGTCGTCATCGTCACGCTGGCCGTGTACTGGGTGATGCCCGGCGAGATCTCGCTGGACCCGGTCGAGATGGGCAACGCGAAGCTGCTGGTCCTCGGCATCGGCACGATGCTCGGCGTCGCGCTCCAGGCGCTGGTGCTGTTGCCCGCGATGAAGCGCACCGGTTTCAAGTTCAAGTGGCGCTGGGGCTGGGACTCGCGGCTCGCCGACTTCGGCACGCTCGGCTTCTGGGTCATGCTGTACGTCGGGCTCGGCCTGCTCAGCATGTTCGTGCTGACCAGGGTCGCGCTGAACGGCGAGGGCGCGCTGGTCGCCTACAACTACCAGTGGCTGGTCTCGCAGATGCCGTACGGCGTGCTGGGCGTCTCGCTGCTCACCGCGCTGATGCCGAAGATGAGCCGGGCCGCGGCCGCGAAGGACGTCGACGGACTGGTCGGCGACCTGTCGTTCGGCAACCGGATGTCCTCGATCATGCTGATGCCGTTCAGCGCGATGCTCACCGTGGCGGGCCTGTCGATCGGCATCGGCGTGTTCTCGCTCGGCGCGTCCGGCCTCGCGGGCGGCACCCGGATCGGCATGGCGCTGGCGCTGTCCGCGTTCGGCCTCGTGCCGTACGCGATCACGCTGCTCCAGCTCCGGGTGTTCTACGCGATGAAGGACGCGCGGACGCCGACGCTGATCCAGGCGATCATCGTGGTGGTCCGGATCGGACTGCTCTACGCGTTCCTGGCGATCTCCCCGCCGGAGAAGCTCGCGGTCGGCGTGTCCATCGCCATGTCCCTGAGCTTCGTCGTCGGCGCGGTCGTCGGCCAGGTGTGGCTGCGGATCCGCCTCGGCAGGCTCCGCACCGGTTTCACCCTGTGGACGGTGTGCCTGACCGTGGTCGCCTCGGCGATCGGCTGCGCCGTCGCGATGGGCGTCTCGCTCCTCGTGGTGGAGCTGCTCGGGCTGGAGGCACCGGTCCCCGTCGCGTGGGTCGAGATCATCGTCCAGACCGTGATCGGGCTGCCGCTCAGCTTCGGTTTGCTCGCCGTTTTCCGGGTACCCGAGATGAAGCCCGCGATCGACAAGATCATCCGTCTGGTGCGGCGCCGGTGACCGCGGAGGGATAGCTCGGTCCCGTACCCTCGGTCACAAGACTTGAGGGAACCCGCCTTGGGGGGATCGGACAGGGGAAGGTCGCGTGAGTAGCGGGCCGAAGCTGGGGAACAACCCCGGTGCCAACAACACCTCGCTGGTACCCGGCGGGGTGATCGGTGACGGTCGGTACCGGCTGCTCACGCGCTCCGGGATCGACGACCGGGGCTCCGCGCAGCTCTGGCGCGCGCGGGACGGCCAGCTCAACCGCGACGTCGCGCTGACGATCCTGACCGGCGACCTGGGCGACCTCCAGGCCGCGGGCAGGGCCCGGCGGACCACCGAGCGCGCCATGCACGCGTCGAGCTTCACCCACCCCGGCGTGTCCAGGGTGATCGACGTGCTGACCCCCGGCAGCGGCCTCCGCATGGAGGAGGGCGTGCTGGGCGTCGTCGTGGCCGAGTGGACCCAGGGCACCGACCTGATGGACCTCATCACGGAGGGTCCGCTGCCCGCGGGCGCCGCGACGAGGCTCCTCGAACCGCTCGGCGCGGCCATCGAGGGCGCGCACCACGCCGGTCTGGTGCTGGGCGCGGACCACCCGCAGCGCATCCGGGTCACCCCGGACGGCAGGCTGCGGCTCGCGTTCCCCGGCGCCCGCCCGGAAGCCATCGCCCGCGACGACGTCAAGGGCCTCGGCGCCATCCTGTACCTGCTGCTCACCGGCCGGTGGGCGCTGCCGGGCGGCCCCGCGGGCGTGCCCGTGGCCCCCACCGGCCCGGACGGCGCCGTCGTGGCGCCCCGCGCGCTCCAGCCGTACGTGCCGCACGAGCTGTCGTCGGTCGCGGTCCGGAGCCTGGAGGACACCAGCGTCGGCGGCATCCGCACGAGCGCCGCGATCCTCCAGGTCCTCGACCAGATCGCCGAGGAGGAGGCGCAGACCGCGCTGATCGAGCCGATCAGCGACGAGGACGACGACGGCGACCGGGCGGTGTGGACCACCCAGAAGCCGCTCGGCGGGCGCAGCCACCGGCGGAAGCTGACGATCGCCGTCGCGGTGCTGGCCGTGGCCACGCTCGGCGTCATCGCCTGGCTCGGCGTGCAGATCGTGAGCTTCTTCAGCGACGAGTCGACGAACAAGGGCGGCCCCACGGTGGTGATCGGCCAGTCCGCGTCACCGGGCCAGAGCTCGACGCCCGCACCCGTGCCCGCTGGTCCGATCCAGCCCGCCTCCGTCGGCGTCTACGACGTGACGAACAACCCGGACAACGCCAACCGGGCCAACCGGGCCGTCGACACCAACCCCGACACCGCGTGGAACACCGACAACTACTTCCAGCCGTTCCCCACGCTCAAGCCGGGGATCGGTCTGATGGCGTCGTTCGCCGAGCCGGTCAAGCTGGCGTCGGTGACGGTCACGTCCAAGAGCGCGGGCACCGTCGTGGAGATCCGCATCGCCGCGGCCGAGGACGCGCCGCTGGAGGAGACCAAGGTGATCGCCACGGCCACCCTGTCGGCCGGGCAGACGCAGATCCAGCTCAACGAGTACGAGCCCGGCGCCCACGTCCTGCTGTGGATCACGAAGCTCGCGGGAACGGGCAAGGACAACCAGACGGAGATCGGCGAGCTGGTCTACACCCGCGCGCAGTGACGTGGCCGCCGCTGCGCAGACGGCGGCTCGGCCGCTCCCAGCCGCTCGGGAGCAGCGGCCGCGCACTTGAGTAGGAACACCCTGGCAGAGCACGACCCCCACCTGGATACCCTCTTCGGGTGACGGCCGCAGCCAGCTCGGACGCAGACCTCATCTCGGCGCACGCCGCGGGTGACCCGCACGCATTCCCCGAAATCGTGCGACGGCACCGAGATCGGCTGTGGGCGGTCGCCCTGCGCACCCTGCGCGACCCGGAAGAAGCCGCCGACGCGCTCCAGGAGGCGTTCATCTCGGCGTTCCGGGCGGCGGGTTCGTTCCGGGCCGAGTCGCAGGTGACGACGTGGCTCCACCGGATCGTGGTCAACGCCTGCCTCGACCGGATGAGACGTCGACAAACGAAGCCGACCGTGCCGTTACCAGAGGCAGGCCCCGGCGAGCCGGTGGCGCCGCGCGACCACATGGCCGAGCGGGAGACCAAGCTCGTCGTCGCGGCGGCGTTGGCGGAGTTGCCCGAGGAGCAGCGCGCACCGATCGTCCTGGTGGACGTCGAGGGCTACTCGGTGGCGGAAACGGCCCAGATGCTGGGGATCGCGGAAGGCACGGTGAAGAGCAGGTGCGCTCGTGGCAGGGCCAAGCTCGCAAAAAGCCTAGGACACCTCCGGAACCGGAGTGCAGATGCGAACGTCCCAGTTGACGGTGTGAATGTGCAACAGCAACGTCAGCGGGAGGCACGATGAGCGGCAGTGAGAGGCGTCACGGGACGCCGATCGATCCGCCGTGGTCCGTGGATCTGCTGGCCGATTTGCACGCCGGTGTGCTCGACGCCGAGACGGAAGCACTGCTCCGTCCGCGCGTCGAAGCCGACCCGGAGGCGCGGGCGGTCCTGGAGGCGCTGGACGCCACCCTGGCCGACCTGTCGTCGCTGCCGCCGATCCCGATGCCCCGTGACGTGGCGGCGCGGATCGACGCGGCGCTGGCGGCCGAGGCCCACGGGCGGCCCGCACCGGTCGTCAGCCTCAACAGCGCCCGGCAGCGGAAGTACAAGCGCGCCGGGTGGGGTGCGGGGGTGCTCGTGGCCGCCGCGGCGGCGGTCGGCGTGGTCGCGGTGGCCATCCCGAGCATGAGCAACAACACCGACGGCGCCATGTCGTCGTTCCCGCAGCCGTCCGCGTCCAGGGAGGTCCCCGGCGCGGAGGCGAAACCGGACCTGGCGGTGAGGGGCGAGAACTTCGGCCCGGTCATCGGTGACGTCCTGAAGGCCCAGAACTACGGGCCGCTGGACAACCAGGACACGCTCGACGGGTGCCTCAAGGGCGGGAACATCCCGGCCTCGAAGCCGCTCGGCGTGAGCCCGATCCAGCTCGACGACAGGCCCGCCGTGATGGCGATCCTGACCGCGGGCAGGCCGGGGGCGTTCCGCATCGTCGTGCTCGACCCGAACACCTGCGGTCCCGACAACCCGAGCGGGGTGCTGGCCGACTCGGTGATGTCCCCGTAGCACCCGTCCGCGCCGGACGTAGCGAACCTCACCGGGTGGGCGCGGAATTCCGGACGCCTACGATCGCGTTGTAGCTGAGTGCGCGGCCGGGACTCATTCCCGGCCCGTCGCGACGTATCGGAGGTCGAGGGTGTCGGACGTTCGGAACCTGATCATCGTGGGATCCGGGCCCGCCGGGTACACCGCCGCGGTGTACGCGGCACGGGCTCAGCTCGAACCGCTCGTGTTCGAGGGCAGCCAGTACGGCGGTGCCCTGATGACGACGACCGAGGTCGAGAACTACCCGGGGTTCCGCGACGGCATCATGGGTCCCGAGCTCATGGAGCAGATGCGGGAGCAGGCGAAGCGCTTCGGCGCCGAGCTGCGCTCCGAGGACGTCGACGCCGTCGAGCTGACCGGTGACGTGAAGCACGTGACCGCGAACGGCGTCCGGTACGCGGCGAAGGCCGTCGTGCTGGCGATGGGTGCGGCTGCCCGCTACCTCAACGTGCCGGGCGAGCAGGAGCTGCTCGGCCGCGGTGTGTCGGCGTGCGCGACCTGCGACGGCTTCTTCTTCCGCGACCACGACATCGCGGTCGTCGGCGGCGGCGACTCGGCCATGGAGGAGGCGACCTTCCTGACGAAGTTCGCCAAGTCCGTGACGATCATCCACAGGCGTGAGGAGTTCCGCGCCTCGAAGATCATGCTGGAGCGCGCCCGCGCCAACGAGAAGATCAAGTGGCTGCTGAACACCGAGGTCCTCGAAGTGCTGGGCGAGGGCACCGTCAGCGGCGTGAAGGTGGCCAACACCATCACCGGCGACACCTCGGAGCTGCCCTTCACGGGCGTCTTCATGGCGATCGGCCACGACCCGCGCAGCGCGCTGGTCCGCGACCAGGTCGACGTGGACGACGCCGGGTACGTGAAGGTCAAGGCCCCGTCGACCTACACGAAGCTGGACGGCGTGTTCGCCGCGGGCGACCTCGTCGACCACACCTACCGCCAGGCCATCACGGCGTCGGGCTCCGGGTGCGCCGCCGCGATCGACGCCGAGCGCTGGCTCGCCGAGCGGGGCGAGGAGCACGCGGCCGTGGCGTCCGAAGCGGTCGGCGGCGGCTACGGCCCTGTCACCACCAGCTGATCTCCGAGATCCATTCACTAGTTAGGGAGTAGTTACATGGCTGGCGCCACAGTGGTCGTGACCGACAAGACCTTCGCCGATGACGTCCTGACCAGCGAGAAGCCGGTGCTGGTCGACTTCTGGGCGACCTGGTGCGGTCCGTGCAAGATGGTTTCCCCCGTCCTGGAGGAGATCGCCGCCGAGCACGCCGAGAAGATCACCGTCGCGAAGCTCGACATCGACGCGAACCCCGGCATCGCCCGCGACTACCAGATCATGTCGGTGCCGACCCTGATCCTCTTCCAGGGCGGTCGCCCGGTGAAGCAGATCGTGGGCGCGAAGCCGAAGGCCGCGCTGCTGAACGACCTGTCGGACGTACTTTCCTGATCTCGACCTGCAACGCACGACGTGGCTCGTCCGTCCTCTGGTGTGACGGACGAGCCACGTCCGTTCGGAGCACCCCACGGGCTGCCAGGTGGTCGTTCGGCCACACCGAGCAGCCCTGCGTGGAGCTGCTGGCGCGGCAGGGCACAATGGGGGCTTCACGTCAGCGCCGACCTCGGTCGGCGCCCTAGTCGAGCGAGGGGTGCATGCTGCTACTCCGCCGCGGGGATGTCGGGCCGGACGTTGCCGACATCAGGTCCACACTGACCAAGATCGGTCTGCTGTCG
The DNA here is from genome assembly GCF_057122925.1 of Umezawaea sp. Taxonomy (NCBI): domain Bacteria; kingdom Bacillati; phylum Actinomycetota; class Actinomycetes; order Pseudonocardiales; family Pseudonocardiaceae; genus Umezawaea; species Umezawaea sp. The sequence continues at coordinate 79,609 of NZ_DBNGPQ010000100.1, forward strand.
GATCCGCAGGCGTCACCGGTGTTCGACCTCTCCGTCGAGCACGCCGTGCGTGCCTTCCAGCAGCAGCGGGGCCTCATCACCGATGGCATCGTCGGACCGGCCACCTACCGCGCGCTGCGCGACGCCACCTTCCGCCTCGGCGACCGGCCGTTGGCCTACCTGATCGCCCAGCCGGTGACCGGCGACGACGTGTTCGCGCTCCAGGAACGCCTGCTGGAGATGGGCTACGACGCGGGCCGCGCCAACGGCGAGTTCGGTCAGCAGACCGAACAGGCCCTCCGCAGCTTCCAGCGCGACTACGGCTTGACCAGCGACGGCATGTGCGGCCCGAACACGGTCCGCGCGCTCCGCCAGCTCCAGCCGAAGGTCCGCGGTGGTCGCCCGGTGTTCCTGCGCGAGCAGGAGCGGGTCCGCAACGCCGGTCCGAGGCTGTCGGGCAAGCGCATCATCATCGACCCCGGTCACGGTGGCGACGACCTCGGTGTCGTGGTCGAGCACCTGAACGAGGCCAGGCTCATGCTCGACCTGGCCCGCAGGCTCGAGGGCAAGATGGCCGCGACCGGCATGGAGGCCCTGCTCACGCGCGGCCCCGGCAACTGCCCGGACGAGGCCGAGAGGGCGAAGTTCGCCAACGAGGCGGGCGCCGACCTGATCCTGTCGCTGCACACCGACGGGAACTCCTCGCCGAGGGCGTCGGGTGTGGCGAGCTTCCACTACGGCACCGGCAACGGCACCAGCTCGACGGTCGGTGAGGCCCTCGCGGGGTTCATCCAGCGCGAGATCACGGCCAGGACGGGCATGCCGGACTGCGGCACGCACCCGAAGTCGTGGGACGTGCTCCGCATGACCAGGTGCACGGCCGTCCGCGTCGAGGTCGGCTACCTGACCAACGAGCAGGACCGGCGCAGGTTGGCCGACCCGGCCTTCCGCGACGTCGTCGCCGAGGGCATCCTCGTCGCCGTGAAGCGCCTGTACCTGCTGGGCAAGGACGACCAGCCCACCGGGACCTTCACGATGGACGACCTGATGAAGCGCGAACTCTCGAAGTTCTGATCCGCACGACGAAGGCCCCCTGCCGGTAGCAGGGGGCCTTCGTCGTGGACCGGGCTAGATCTTCGCCGACGCGGGGCGGAAGCTCGGCTCGGCCGTGGACACCGTGACGGTGTTCAGCAGGCGCTCCAGCGCCGCCTCGACGTCTTCCTTCCAGCCGAGGGCGGTGCGCAGTTCGAGCCTGAGCCTTGGCCAGCGGTGGTGCGGGCGGACGGTCTTGAAGCCCACCTGGAGCAGGAAGTCGGCCGGGATGACACAGCCGGGCTCGTCCTCGTTGGGCTGGTTGTCGCCGAACGCCTCGACGGCCTTCACGCCGCGCTTGGTCAGGTCCTTGGCCACGGACTGCACGAGGACCCTGCCGAGGCCGCCGCCGCGGAACTCCGGCAGCACCTCCAGCGAGGTCATCAGCACGGCGTCGGCGCTGACCGGGGACGTGGGGAACGCGAGCGAGCGGGGCACGGCGGCGGGCGGGGCGTAGAACGCCGACCCGGCCGGGATGCCGTCGCAGTAGATGATGCGGCCGCACGACCCCCATTCGAGCAGGACGCTGGAGACCCAGGCCTCCTTCTCGAACTCGGTGTCGCCGTACTCCTCGGCCTGGGCCTTGAGGTGCGGAGCCAGCTCCCAGAACACGCACGTGCGGCTGTGCTTGGAGAGGTGCTCCAGGTTGTCCAGAGTGACGCCCACAACGCGTCGCGACACCCTGACCTCCAAAACCCGGATTCAAGAACTCCCACGAGGATAGGCGGATGTGACGGCTGCCGGAAGGCAGATGCCACTAACGGGACGACGGTTACACTCGCTCGGGACATACCCGCCGGTAAATCATCACTCCCAGCGCGAGTGCAGGAGTACACCGTGACCACACCCGGACAGCCCGCCAAGCAGGGCAACCGAAGCCTCGACCCCCACCTGCGCCGCTACGCGGCACGGACAGCGGGCATGACGGCATCGGAGATCCGGGCACTGTTCGCGGTGGCCAGCCGCCCCGAGGTGGTGTCCCTCGCCGGTGGGATGCCGCACCTCGCCGCGCTGCCGCTGGACGGCCTCGCCACCGAGATCGGCGAGATGGTCGCCACCGACGGCCTGGTCGCGCTCCAGTACGCCTCGGCGCACGGGATGCCGGAGCTGCGCGAGCAGATCTGCGACGTGATGGCCCTCGAAGGCATCCACGGCCACCCGGACGACGTCGTCGTGACGGTCGGCTCCCAGATGGGGCTGGACATGGTCACCCGGATCTTCGTCGACCCCGGTGACGTCGTGCTGGCCGAGGGGCCGTCGTACGTGGGCGCGCTCGGCTCGTTCGCCGCCTACCAGGCGCAGGTGGTGCACGTCGCCATGGACGCGGACGGGCTGGTCCCGCAGGCGCTGCGCGAGGCCCTCGCGGCCGTCGAGAGGTCCGGCCGCCGGGTCAAGTTCCTCTACACGATCCCGAACTTCCACAACCCCGCCGGTGTGACGCTGTCCGTCGCCCGTCGCGCCGAGGTCCTGGAGATCTGCCGCCAGGCGGGCGTGCTCGTCGTCGAGGACAACCCGTACGGGCTGCTCGGCTTCGACGGCCAGACGTACCCGGCGCTGCGGTCGACCGACCCGGACAACGTCGTGTACCTCGGGTCGTTCTCCAAGACGTTCGCCCCCGGCCTGCGGGTCGGCTGGGTGCTCGCACCGCACGCGGTGCGCGAGAAGCTGGTCCTGGCGGCCGAGTCGGCCACGCTGTGCCCGCCGACGCTCAACCAGATGATCGTGTCGCGCTACCTGGCGACGCACGACTGGAAGGGCCAGATCAAGACCTACCGCGAGGCCTACCGGGACCGCAGGGACGCGGCGATCTCGGCGTTGGAGCAGCACATGCCCGAGGGCTGCTCGTGGAACCGGCCGGACGGCGGGTTCTACGTGTGGGTGACGGTGCCGGAGGGCATCGACACCAAGGCGATGCTGCCGCGCGCGATCACCCAGCGGGTGGCGTACGCCTCGGGCACCGGGTTCTACGCGGACAAGCTCGGCAGCAGGCAGCTCAGGATCTCCTACTGCTACCCGACGCCGGAGCGCATCCGCGAGGGTGTCCGCAGGCTGGCGAACGTCCTGGAGGACGAGGCCCAGCTGCACGCCACGTTCGGGCCGACGACCAGCCGCGAGCTGTCCGGTCCGCAGAACCCGTCACCGGACACCGCCTAGCCCGAGCCGTCCGCCGAGTTCGTCCCGAGGCCATCCGCGTATTGTCCACTGTGGACGGTATGCGGATGGCCTCGTCAGTTCCACGTCAATCGTCTAGTTGGGGAGTAAGTCGTGTCGGAACGCTGGGTAGCGGTACTCGCCGGTGGGCTGTCGCACGAGCGCGAGGTGTCGCTGCGGTCCGGCCGCCGCCTGTCTGCCGCGCTGCGCTCGGTCGGCGTGACGGTGGAGGAGTGGGACACCGACCGCGGCCTCCTGGCCCGGTTGCGGGAACACCGCCCCGACGCCGTCGTCGTCGCGCTGCACGGCGGTGAGGGCGAGAACGGGTCGGTGCAGACGATCCTGGAGATGACCGGCGTGCCGTACGTGGGCACGGACTCGCGCGCGTGCCGCCGGGCGTGGGACAAGCCGACCGCGAAGGCCGAGCTGGCACGGGCGGGGCTGTCGACGCCGGACTGGGTCGTGCTGCCGCACGCGACGTTCCGCGAACTCGGCGCGCAGCCCGTGCTGGACGCGATGGTCGAGAGCCTCGGTCTGCCGCTGATGCTCAAGCCCGACCAGGGTGGGTCCGCGCTGGGGGCTCAGGTCGTCCGGGACGCGGCGGAACTGCCGACCGCGATGGTCGGGTGCCTGGCGTACGGGGAGACGGTGCTGGCCGAACGGTACGTCGACGGGGTCGAGGTCGCCGTGGCGGTCGTCGACGGGCCCGACGGGCCGTACGCGCTGCCGCCCGTGGAGATCGTCCCGGAGAGCGGCGGCATCTACGACTACACGTCCCGGTACACCGCCGGGCTCACCGACTTCCACGCGCCCGCGCGACTGGACGCCGCCGCGGCCAAGTCGGTGGGGGAGTTGGCGGTCGCCGCGCACCGGCTGCTCGGTCTGCGGGACGTGTCGCGGACGGACGCGATCGTGGCGCACGACGGCACCGTCCAGTTCCTCGAAGTGAACGTGTCGCCCGGTCTCACCGAGACCTCGTTGCTCCCGATGGCCGTCGAAGCGGCCGGGGAGTCGCTCGGGGAGATCTACGCCGGCCTCATCGAGCGCGCTGTTTCACGGTGAACATTCGATAGCCCTCCGTGTCCTTTCAGATGCGGAGGGCTATCGTCACCGTGACAAAGGGGCCTGGTGGGATCCCTTAGGCCTCCAACGATGTCCGATTTGTCGCTTCCGGCGCCATCAGCTGGATGATCCGCTCAAGATCGTCAACGGACCCGAATTCGACCACGATTCGGCCTTTTCGCTGCCCGAGTTCGACTTTCACGCGGGTGTCGAAGTTGTCCGAGAGCCGCTCGGCGAGATCCTGGAGCCCCGGCGCGTGGATCGTCTTCTTGCGGACCACCTTCGCCCTGGCGGGCTCGGCGCTCTTCGCCAGCGTCACCGCTTCCTCGGTCGCCCGCACCGACATGCCCTCCGCGACGATCTTCGTCGCCAGGTCCTCCTGTGCGCCGGGGTCCTCCAGGCTGAGCAACGCGCGCGCGTGCCCGGCCGACAGGACGCCCGCCGCGACCCTCCGCTGAACGGGGAGGGGGAGCTTCAGCAGCCGGATCGTGTTCGTCACGACCGGGCGGCTGCGACCGATCTTGTCGGCCAGCTCCTCGTGCGTGACACCGAACTCCTGGAGCAGCTGCTGGTACGCCGCCGCCTCTTCGAGCGGGTTCAGCTGAACCCGGTGGATGTTCTCCAGCAGCGCGTCCCGCAGCATCACGTCGTCGTGCGTGTGCCGCACGATCGCCGGGATCGTCTTCAGCCCGGCCTGCTGGGTGGCCCGCCACCGGCGCTCACCCATGACCAGTTCGTAGGTGTCGCCGCCCAGCTCGCGCACCACGATCGGCTGCATGAGGCCGAACTCGCGGATCGAGTGTTCGAGTTCGTTGAGCGCCGCCTCGTCGAAGACGTGCCGCGGCTGCTTCGGGTTCGTGCGGATCGCGTTGACCGGAAGCTCCCGGTACACCGCGCCCGCCACCTCGCCGCCGATCTCCGCGGTGTCGGTGCGCGCAGGGGCGGAGCCGTTGCCGTTCGTGGCCGGCGGACGAACCGGGCCCGACCCCGGTGGCGGGCCGCTCGGGATCAAGGCGGCGAGCCCTCGTCCGAGTCCACCCTTGCGCTGCTCCGTCATGCCAACCCCATCCTCGCGCCGAACTCGGCGATCTCGCGTGCTGCGTCCAGGTAGCTCATCGCGCCCCGTGAGCCCGGATCGTAGGTGAGCACCGTTTGAGCGAATCCCGGTGCCTCGGAGACCTTCACGCTGCGCGGGATCACCGTGCGGAGGACCGTGTCGCCGAAGTGGCCGCGCACCTCGCTGGTCACCTGGTCGGCCAGCTTGGTCCGGCCGTCGTACATGGTGAGCAGGATGGTGGAGACGTTCAGCGTGGGGTTCAGGTGCGCCTGGACGAGCTCGATGTTCCGGAGCAGCTGCCCCAGCCCCTCCAGCGCGTAGTACTCGCACTGGATCGGGATCAGCACCTCCTGCGCGGCGACCATCGCGTTGACGGTCAGCAGACCGAGCGACGGCGGGCAGTCGATGAAGACGTAGTCCGGGTCCAGCTCGGCCAGCGCCTCGGAGCTGAGCGCCTCCTTGAGCCGCGACTCGCGCGCCACCATCGAGACGAGTTCGATCTCGGCACCCGCCAGGTCGATCGTCGCGGGCACGCAGTAGAGGTTGGGGGACTGGTTGCTGACCTGAGCGGCCTCGGCGACCGAGATCTCACCGATCAGCACCTCGTACACGGAGGGGGTGCCGGAGCGGTGCTCGATGGCCAGCGCGGTGCTCGCGTTGCCCTGCGGGTCGAGGTCGATCACGAGCACCTTGAGCCCGTGGATCGCCAGACCCGCGGCGAGGTTCACCGTGCTGGTCGTCTTGCCGACGCCGCCCTTCTGGTTCGCCACCGTGAGGATCCGGCGGCGAGTGGGGCGGGGGAGTTGCGAGGAGTCGGGGTGCAGCACGCGGGTTGCGCGGGCGGCCTCTTCGGCGATCGGTGTCCACACGGCGCTGTCTCCTGCCGTTCCAGTGTGCGAGTTGATCGGGGGACGTTCGCTTGCTCCGACAGCGCCGTCGGAAGCGGTCGGACGCGCTGTTTCACGTGGAACATCAGCCGTCTGGAACAACGGCTGCAGAGCTGGGTTGCCGGGCGGGGGTACCGGATCCGGATACACGCTCACCGATCCTTCCTTCGTCGACGTGCTCCGTCACGACGACCACTCGGCTCGGAACGCTCGACGAGCACCACCGTGGTCGGCACTTCGAGTACATCCGCGCCGCACGACACGGCGCGCTGCCGGGAACCCCCGGCACGGCGCACCGCTTCGGCGTCGCGCTCCATCTCCTCCAACGCGCTCTCGCCCTTGAGAGCAACGAGCTGGCCGCCGGGCTTGAGGAGGGGGAGGCACCACCGCGCCAACCGCTCCAGCGGAGCCACCGCGCGTGCTGTCACGACATCCACGCCGGACAACTGCTCACGCACGGAAGCCTCCTCGGCTCGACCCCGGACGACCGTGACCGATGACAACCCCAGCGTCTCCACGACCTCGTCCAGCCACGCCACCCGGCGGGCCATCGGCTCCAGCAGGGTCAGGTCCAGATCAGGTCGAGCAATCGCCAGGGGGATGCCCGGCAGGCCTGCGCCAGAGCCTACGTCCACCACCCGACAATTTTGAGGAAGAAGCTCCGCGATCACCGCGGAGTTGAGCAGGTGGCGTTCCCACAGGCGCTCGACCTCACGAGGTCCGATCAACCCGCGCTCGACGCCGTGGTCGGCGAGCAGTTGGGCGAACGAGATCGCGCGGTCGAGGTGGTCGCCGAAGACTCGCTTCGCGCGGTCTTCCATGTCTCCGACCATGTCTCCATCCGTGACGTTTCACGTGAAACCACGCGGCACACGAGGGCGACCGGGTGGATGGGCAAGTAGGTAGGGCGTCCGCAGAATCCGCGAAAACTGCCGCCGTCCATGATGACGGATGAACCCGTCGACACGCCAAATCGGGTGGTTAGATCGGTCGCGTTTCACGTGAAACGAGGGGGAATCATGGCGAAGCCGAAGACCTACCCAATCCTGCACCACTTTCCGGGCAGGGTCAGCACGATGCCACATCCCTCGGGCGGACGTCACCTCGCCGCCGAACTGGAGTCGCTGCGGGCACGCGGAACCGACATCCTCGTCTCCGCGCTGACGCCGGGGGAGCAGCGGAGGCTGGACCTGACCGGAGAGGCGGCAGCGGCGAGCGCGGCGGGACTGGAGTTCCACGGCGCGCCGATCGGCGACTTCGGCATCCCCGATCGCGAGGAGATCACCCCGACGCTGGCGCACCTCCTGGATCGGCTGCACGGGGGAGCGCACCTCGTCGTCCACTGCTGGGCGGGCATCGGCCGGTCCTCGCTCCTGGCCGCCAGCCTCCTCGTCCTGGACGGCGTCGAGCCGGACGACGCGTGGCGGCTGATCTCCGACGCGCGGGGCGTCGCCGTGCCGGAGACGGCCGAGCAGCGTTCCTGGGTTGATCCGTTCCACGTGAAACACGACCGACCGACGGATCGCGTTTCACGTGAAACAGGTGGCACGACCACGTCGAGTTGATCGAGCGCCCGCGGGAGTTCGGCGGGTCGATGGCCGACGGCGGGAAGCAGTGGACCACCTGATGCGCGGACGGTTCACCGGCCAGGTGAACCAGGCGGCACCGGGGCGCTCAGCGACGCCTGCTCGCGGCACCCGGCTCGACGCGGACGCGCCGAGCCGGGTGTGAGCGGTGGACCCCCAGTTCGACGCCACCACCGACGGCGGACCGGCTGAGCGGTCGATCACCGCGAACCGGTTGATCGGCGAGGTGGACCGAACCGCCCTGGACCGGGGTCGTCCGGCGGTGTCGCGCCGTGGCAACGGCCCGGAGTCGACGCGCGTGACGATCCGGGGCTGGACGAGGCAGTAGCCGGGACGGACGGAGGGTGTCCAAGCTCAGTGCGTGACGACCGACCTGAACACCCTTCTCACCGCACTCCACGTCGAGATCGACGACCACCTGGTGAACAGGAGCCGCATCGGCACACCGCCCGAACTCACTCGTCCAGGCGGGTGAACGGGTCGACCAGCCGACTCCGGCGGCGCTCGGCACCGGGCGACCAGGGTCGGGCGGGCCGCACCTCCGCCAACCAGCTCTCACACGCCGGTCGACTACCCGAGTCCCGTCACAGGAGCCGCTGCTCGGTGTTCCACGTGAAACACGCCCAACACCAAGCGAGGCCCGCTCCACGGGGGAGCGGGCCTCGCTTGGTCTGGCTGGATCAGGCCTGCGGCAGGATCACCACTCGACGCTGGGGCTCCTCGCCCTCGCTCTCGCTGTGCACGCCCGCGACGGCCGCGACGGCGTCGTGGACGACCTTGCGCTCGAACGGCGTCATCGGGTGCAGGCGGATGCGCTCACCCGACGACAGCACCTTCTCGGCGGTGGTGCGGCCGAGGTCGGCCAGCTCCGCGCGGCGGCCCGCGCGCCAGCCCGCCACGTCGAGCATGAGCCTGCTGCGCACGCCGGTCTCCTGCTGGACCGCGAGGCGGGTCAGCTCCTGCAACGACTCCAGCACGGTGCCGCGGGTGCCGACGAGCTTCTCCAGGTCCTCGCCACCGTCGATGCTGACGATCGCCCGACCGGCTTCAACGTCCAGGTCGATGTCGCCGTCGTAGTCGAGCAGGTCGAGCAGGCGCTCCAGGTAGTCACCCGCGATGTCGCCCTCCTGGACGAGCAGGTCTTCCGAACTGCCACGCGTCTTCGGCTCCGCCTCGGCGGTCTCCTCCACCGCGTCCACCTCGGCCGCCTGCAACGTCTCCGACACGATGTCTCCTCTCCAGGGCCAGCGCCCGGTCAACGACGCTTCTTGTTGCCCTGCTTCTTGCCAGGGGATCGACCTGTGATCAGGCCGGGGATCTCGGTGTTGGACGACGCGCTGCTGCCGTTGCTCTCAGGGGTCAAGTCCGCCGCGGTGGGCTGCTTGTCCTGGGCGGGCTGGGCGGGTCGCTTCTTCGCGGTACCCATGGCCTTCGCGTTGCCCGTCCGCACGCCGGGAGCGGGCTTCTGGCCCGCGCGGGGGGCGTTCGGCTTCGCGCCGGGCTTGGGGGCGAGGTCCTTGCGCTGGCTGATCGCCTCGACCTTCTTCGCTTCTTCCTCGCGGTCGATGCGCCGGTACACGAAGTGCTGCTGCGCGAGCGTCCAGCCGTTGTTGCTCAGCCAGTACAGCAGGATCGCGATGGGGAAGAAGAGGCCACCGATGAGCACACCCAGCGGGAAGATGTACAGCGTCAGCTTGTTCATGATGGCGGTCTGCGGGTTGTCCATGGCGGACTGCGTCTGCCGGGCGACCGAGTGGCGTGCGGTGAAGTGGGTCGCGATGCTGGCGATGATCATCAGCGGGATCGCCACGATGATGACCGAGCTGCGCTGAGTGCTGAACGCGGCGAGCTGGTCGGCGGGCATCGTGATGAACGTCGACAGGTTCGCGCCGAAGAGCTTCGCCTGGACGAAGGATTCGACACCCTTGGCGTCGAAGAAGTAGACCTCGCCCCAGCCGGGCCGGAACGAGCGCAGCACGTGGAACAGACCGATGAACACCGGGATCTGGACGAGCATGGGGAGGCAGCCGCCGAGCGGGTTGACCCCGTGCTCGGACTGGAGCTTCTGCATCTCGGCCGCCTGGCGCTGGCGGTCGTTGCCGTACTTCTTCTTGATCTTTTGCAGCTCCGGCGCGAACTCCTGCATCTTCCGCATGGAGCGCACCTGGCCGACGAACGGCTTGAACAGCAGCGCGCGGAGGGTGAAGACGAGGAAGACCACCGACAGCGCCCACGCGACACCGCTGGACTCGCCGAAGACGTGGCCGAAAACCCAGTGCCAACACCAGAGGATGAAGGACACCGGGTAGTAGATGAAGTTGAGCACTGAGCTACTCCTCGGCGGATGTGTCGGGGACCTGTTCCTGGCGAGGTCTCCTCGGTGGAACGGGGTCCAGGCCTCCAGGGTGCCAGGGTCCGCAGCGGGCCAGCCTGCGAAGGGTCAGCCAGGTGCCGCGGAGCGCGCCGTGGACGGTCAGCGCTTCGACGGCGTACGCGCTGCAACTCGGGTAGAACCGGCAGCTCGGCGGCAGGAACGGCGAGATGAACCGCTGGTAGAGCCGCACCGGCAGGATGAGCACCCGCGCCAGTGGACTCGACTGCGTGGTGGTCATCGCAACAGCTTTCGCAATGCGGCGTCGAAGTCGGCCGCGAGATCCGCGCTGGACGCCTCGGCCGAGGCGGGCAGTGCCCGCACGACGAGCGAGGTGCCCTCGGGCAGCCGCGCCAGCCGGTCGCGGACGACGTGGCGCAGCTTGCGGCTGACCCGGTGGCGGACCACCGAGTTGCCGACGGCTTTGCTCACGACGAAGCCCACCTTGGACATGTCCAAGGTGGGCCGCGCCGAGGATTCAGTAGACGTCTGCTGCCCTGTGGACCGCACCAGGGCGTGCACGACCAGCCGGGGCCGTCCTGCACGGCGGCCTCGGCGAACCACCAGGCCGAAGTCCTGGCTGCGGGTCAGCCGGGCGGCCGCGGGGAGCACGGCGCTGCTGTTATCAGGCGGACAGGCGGTCGCGGCCCTTGGTGCGCCGCGCGGCGAGGATGGCCCGGCCGGCGCGGGTGCGCATGCGCAGCCGGAAGCCGTGCGTCTTGGCGCGGCGGCGGTTGTTGGGCTGGAAGGTGCGCTTACCCTTGCTCACGGCTGGATCTCCCGGTGCTGACTACCAAGCAGGTCTGTGGGCGTCCCCAGCCGATCAACAATCCGGCGCCGTCCGGCACCTGGGCAGGACGGTCGCGGCAAGAGCGCGCCAAACGCACCCGTCGCTCGCGGGAGACTTCTCCGAGGGTACGCAAGCGGGTGCCCGGTTCTCAAATCGGGGTGGTCCCCGACACGCCCGGTGATCGGCGGGGGCACCACCTTGTGACGCGGCGCCCAGCTTGTTAGCGTGCACCCTCCGCGGATTTCGAGGCGCACCTGGATGTCGCCGAACGGCCCGTGCGGTGCGTTGAAATCACCGTCGGGATCCGCCGCGTCCCGACGCACGTTCGTGCACAGTTGTGGATAACTCTGTGGATGCCTCTATTCTCCGAGTCCACACCGTGAAGCGGGCAGCTCCACGGGGGGAGCACGTCGAGGGGAGGGGAGCGCGGAGGTGTCCAACCACCAGACCGATCTCGGTCTCGTGTGGGAGCAGGTGGTCGCGGAACTGGCCGCCAGCACCCTGTCCCCGCAGCAGCGAGCGTGGATGCGCGTGACCAGGCCGATCGGTCTGCTCGACGGGACCGCGCTGCTGGCCGCGCCGAGCGACTTCGCCAAGGAAGCCATCGAGCGCGCGCTGCGCGAACCGATCACCGCCGCGCTGTCCCGCCACCTCGGCCGGGCCGTCTCGCTGGCCGTGAAGGTCGACTCACCTGAACCGGTGAACACCCCGACCGCGCCCATCCCGGTCGCGCACGGCGTTCCCGGCGGCAACGGGATCAGCCAGCCGATCGGTCTGCTCGACCAGTCGATGCCGGGGCAGATGCCCGGCCAGATGCCGAGCCACATGTCCGGTCACATGCCGGGTCCGCCGATGCCCGGCCAGCCCGTTCCGGGTCCGCCCGTGCCGGGTGGGCCGGGCGGCGAGGACGGCGACGGCGAGTCGGACAGCGACGAGGTGGACGAGGAGCGCGAGGCCCGCGAGGCGCTCGCGACCGTCCACGAGATCTGGCCGACGTTCAGCGGCAGCGCCCCGGTCAGCGGAACGCCGTTCACCCGGCCCGCGAACCCGCCGACGTCGCAGACCCGGCTGAACGAGAAGTACAACTTCGACACGTTCGTCATCGGCGCCTCGAACCGGTTCGCCCACGCCGCCGCGGTCGCGGTGGCCGAGGCGCCCGCCCGTGCGTACAACCCGCTCTTCATCTGGGGCGAGTCCGGGCTGGGCAAGACGCACCTGCTCCACGCGGTCGGCCACTACGCGCAGCGCCTGTTCCCCGGGATGCGCGTGCGGTACGTGTCGACCGAGGAGTTCACGAACGACTTCATCAACTCGCTCCGCGACGACCGCAAGGTCGCCTTCCAGCGCCGCTACCGGGACATCGACGTGCTCCTCGTCGACGACATCCAGTTCCTGGAGGGCAAGGAGGGCACGCAGGAGGAGTTCTTCCACACCTTCAACACGCTCCACAACTCGAACAAGCAGATCGTCGTGTCCTCGGACCGGCCGCCCAAGCGGCTGGAGACCCTGGAGGACCGGCTGCGGACGCGGTTCGAGTGGGGCCTGATCACGGACATCCAGCCGCCCGAGCTGGAGACCCGGATCGCGATCCTCCGCAAGAAGGCGGCGCAGGACCGGTTGGCGGCGCCCGCCGAGGTGCTGGAGTTCATCGCGGCCCGGATCGAGCGGAACATCCGCGAGCTGGAGGGCGCGCTGATCCGGGTGACGGCGTTCGCGTCGCTCAACCGGCAGCCGGTCGACGTCCAGCTCGCGGAGATCGTGCTGCGGGACCTCATCCCGGACTCGCACGCGCCCGAGGTGACCGCGCCGACGATCATGGCCGTCACGGCGGAGTACTTCGGCGTGACGATCGACGACCTGTGCGGCAAGGGCAAGACGAAAGCGCTTGCGAACGCCCGCCAGATCTCCATGTACCTGTGCCGCGAGCTGACCGACCTGTCGCTGCCGAAGATCGGCCAGACGTTCGGCGGTCGCGACCACACGACGGTGATGCACGCGGACAAGAAGATCCGCAAGGAGATGGCCGAGCGCCGCCGGATCTACGACCAGGTCCAGGAACTCACCTCGCGGATCAAGCAGAGGTCCCGGCACACCGTCTAGTACGGGAACCGGGCAGCGGGCGGGACCACCTCACGGAGGTGGTCCCGCCCGCTGCGTTCCGCGGGACCCCCGACCCTCCGGTCGGACGCGGCGTGCTTTTCGGTGACGCCCCCGACCCGCGGCGAGCGCCCGACCAGAAACCAGGACGGCGTCCGCGCGCCCCGCCGAACCCCTCCGCGCAGGCCGCCATGCCCCCTCGACGACGACCGGGGCGAGCACCTCCCGCGGGCCGGGAAGCCCGTGCGGCACCGCCACTTTTCTCCTGGACCACGGGTCAAGGCCTGTGCACAACCTCAGAAAAGTTGTCCGAACGGGGGAGTTTTCGGCCTCGGACCCTGTGCAGCACCCGGGTACAACTGCACCCACACCCGGGGATGCACCCGGGGACAAGTCGGCCTTCCTGTGGACCAAACGGAGCAGTCCACGAGTTGTCCCCGGGGACGTCGAGTTGTCCCCGGGTGGGACCCCCCGGTTGCCCACAGGTTCCAAGGGCCTCTGAGCAGCAAGGACGTGCGTTGTCCACACTATCCACAGCCCTTACTGTTACTGCTGTTGTTCTCTCTTGAAGAGAAGAACAAAAGAAAAACAGGGGGTGGCGAAACCCGGGGACAAGCGCTCGGACGGCGCTCCCGCGCTCCCCGCCCCGAGATGACGTGAGGGCTCCGGACGCTCTACGGTGGAGCAACCACGCCGGGAGGTCGGAGCCCAAACCCGCCCCTCCTGAGGCGAACGCGGTCCGCTTCCCAGCGGTTCACCACCCCCCACAGCACCCAACGCTTCGCCACGTTGGACCGACCGTCCCCTCGGTCGGTCATGCCGATCTGAGGAAGGACGCTCATGAAGATCCGCGTCGAGCGCGACGGCCTGGCCGACGCCGTCGCCTGGGTCGCGCGCAGCCTGCCGTCCAGGCCGCCCGTTCCGGTGCTCGGTGGAGTCATGCTCGACGCCGGTTCCCCGGACGGCGCGCCTGGCGACTCGCTCACCGTCTCCGGCTTCGACTACGAGGTCTCGGCGACGGTCGGCGTCCCCGCCACGATCGCGGACGGCGGCAAGACGCTCGTCTCCGGTCGTCTGCTCGCGGACATCACCAAGGCGCTGCCGAACCACCCCGTCGAGATCTCCGTCGACGGCTCCCGCATGACGATCACCTGTGGCAGCGCCAAGTTCAGCCTCCCGACGATGCCGGTCGAGGACTACCCCGCGCTGCCGAACATGCCGCAGCTGGCGGGCGAGCTGGCCGGTGAGGTCTTCAGCGAGGCCGTGGCCCAGGTCGCCGTCGCGGCGGGCAAGGACGACACGCTGCCGATGCTGACCGGTGTCCGGCTGGAGATCGGCGAGGGCAAGTTCACCCTCGTCGCCACCGACCGGTTCCGGCTGGCGATGCGCGAGTTCGCGTGGGAGCCGAACGAGACCCTGAGCGAGACCGCCGTGCTGGTCCCGGCGCGCACGCTCGCCGACGCGGCCAAGACCCTCGGCGGTTCCGGCAACAAGGTCGAGCTGTCGCTCGCGGCCAACGACGGGCTCCTCGGCCTCTCCGGCAACGGCAGGCGCACGACGACCCGCCTGCTCGACGCCGACTTCCCGAAGTACCGCCAGCTCCTCCCGAGCGAGCACTCGGCCGCCGCGATCATCGAGGTCGACTCGCTCGTCCAGGCGATCAAGCGCGTGTCGCTCGTCGCGGAGCGGGGTACCCAGGTCCGGCTGGAGTTCGTCGACGGCGGTCTGCGCCTGTCGGCGGGTGGCGACGACGAGGGCAGCGCGGAGGAGGAGCTGCCGGTGGAGTACACCGGTGAGCCGGTCACGATCGCGTTCAACCCCACGTACCTCCTGGAGGGCGTGCACGCCGTGCGCACGGCCAAGGCCCACCTGTCCTTCACGACCCCCAGCAGGCCCGCCCTGTTGAAGCCGGTCGATGATGAGGGCGGTGTGGCGCCGGGCTACCTGTACCTGCTGATGCCCGTTCGCCTGCCCGGCTAAACGTCAACTCGAAAACAGGGGAGTCAGCACCGTGCAGCTCGGACTTGTGGGCCTCGGCAAGATGGGCTTCAACATGCGCGAGCGGATTCGCCGCGCGGGCCACGAGGTTGTCGGTTACGACCGCAACCCCGAGGTCACCGACGCGAGTTCGCTCGCCGACCTGGTCGACAAGCTCGAAGCCCCCCGCGTCGTGTGGGTGATGGTCCCGGCCGGTGACATCACCAGGCAGACGATCGCCGACCTGGGCGAGCTGCTGGCCGAGGGCGACCTCGTGATCGACGGCGGCAACTCCCGCTACACCGACGACAAGGTGAACGCGGAGCTGCTGGCGGGCAAGGGGATCGGCTACCTCGACACCGGCGTGTCCGGTGGCGTGTGGGGCCTGGAGAACGGCTACGGCCTGATGGTCGGCGGCGCCGCCGAGGACGTCGAGAAGGCGATGCCGATCTTCGACGCGCTGCGGCCCGAGGGTCCGCGCGAGGAGGGTTTCGCGCACGCCGGTCAGGTCGGTGCGGGCCACTTCGCGAAGATGATCCACAACGGCATCGAGTACGGCCTGATGCAGGCCTACGCCGAGGGCTTCGAGCTGCTGGAGGCCTCCAAGCTCGTGGAGAACGTGCCCGCGACCATCAAGGCGTGGCAGCGCGGCACCGTGGTCCGGTCCTGGCTGCTCGACCTCCTGGTCCGCGCGCTCGACTCCGACCCCGAGCTGGACGACCTGCGCGGCCACGTCGAGGACTCCGGCGAGGGCCGGTGGACCGTCGAGGAGGCGATCAACCTCGCCGTGCCCGCGCCGGTGATCTCCGCCGCGCTGTTCGCCCGGTTCGCCTCGCGCCAGGACGACTCGCCCGCCA
This sequence comes from Umezawaea sp., assembly GCF_057122925.1. Taxonomy (NCBI): domain Bacteria; kingdom Bacillati; phylum Actinomycetota; class Actinomycetes; order Pseudonocardiales; family Pseudonocardiaceae; genus Umezawaea; species Umezawaea sp. The sequence goes on from NZ_DBNGPQ010000100.1 coordinate 95,515, forward strand.
TGCGCGCGGTCGCCTCGCTGCGCAACCAGTTCGGTGGTCACGCCGTGCAAGCCGCCGGGCCCACGTCCGGCAGCGGTAGCACGCAGAGCTGACGCCGCCGTTGTACGTCAGGCACCTCCAGGTCAGCGACTTCCGCTCGTGGGAGCGCGCCGACCTGGCGTTCGAGCCGGGGGTCAGCGTGCTGGTCGGGCCGAACGGCCAGGGCAAGACGAACCTGGTCGAGGCGCTCGGCTACGTGGCCACGCTCGGGTCGCACCGGGTGGCCACGGACGTGCCGCTGATCCGGCACGGCAGTCCCCGCGCGGTGGTGCGGACCGCGGTCGTCAACGACGGCCGCGAACTGCTGGTGGAACTGGAGATCACGCCGGGCAAGGCGAACCGGGCGCGGATCAACCGCGGCCCGGTTCCCCGCCCGCGCGACGTGCTGGGGATCCTGCGCACCGTGCTGTTCGCGCCGGAGGACCTGGCGCTGGTGCGCGGCGACCCCGGTGAACGCCGCCGGTTCCTGGACGAGATGCTCGTGGCGCGCGCGCCCCGGTACGCCGGGGTGCGCGGTGACTACGAGCGGGTGCTCAAGCAGCGCGGCGCACTGCTGAAGACGGCGGGGGCGGCGAAGCGGGCCGGGCGGTCCGGCGACCTCAGCACCCTGGACGTGTGGGACGGGCACCTGGCGAAGCACGGCGCGGAACTGCTCGCCGCCCGGCTCGACCTCGTCGCGGACATCGCGCCGCACGTGGCCGCGTCGTACGCGGAGGTCGCCCCGGAGTCGCGGCCCGCGCGGATCCGGTACCGGTCGAGCCTCGGCGAGTCGCAGCCCGAGGGCTTCGGCGTGCCGGGCGGGCCGAGGGCCGACCGGAGCCAGCTGGAGGACGCGATGCTCGTGGAGCTGTACCGCGTCCGCTCGCAGGAGGTGGACCGGGGGGTCTGCCTGGTCGGCCCGCACCGCGACGAGCTGGAGCTGGCGCTCGGCGAGCTGCCCGCCAAGGGCTACGCCAGTCACGGGGAGTCATGGTCGTTCGCCCTGGCGCTCCGGCTCGGGGGGTACGAACTGCTGCGTGTCGACGGCACCGAACCCGTGCTCGTGCTGGACGATGTGTTCGCCGAACTCGACCGGGGTCGCCGGCGCCAGCTCGCCAAGGTGGCGGCGGGCGCGGAGCAGGTGCTGATCACCGCGGCCGTGGCCGAGGACGTGCCGGAGGAACTGTCGGGTGCTCGGTTCGACGTTCGCGACGGAGAGGTGCGCAGTGTCTGAGGACGTCCCTCGAACGGGTGTGACAAGTCGCACAGCTGGGGACAACCCTGTGGATGGTGTGGATAACTCACCACAAATTGCGGACATATCCACAGGCGATGTCACTCCAGAGGGTGTTCTGTCCCCAGCAGACGGTGAAACGTTGAGGGGACCCGACCTCGCGCGCGCCGCGCTGGCCGCCGCGCGGGCTTCCGCGAAGAGCCGCGCCAAGCAGCCGGGACGCCGGACGACCGGGGGAGCGAACCGCTCGAAGCGCCGCCGCTGGTCGGGCGCGGGTCCGGACGACCGGGACCCCCAGCCGCTGGGCAGGCTGGCCTCGCGGGTCGCCACCGAGCACGGGTGGGCCGAGCGGCTCGCGGGCGGCAACGTGTTCGGCAAGTGGGCCAAGCTCGTCGGCGAGGACGTGGCCGAGCACGCGAAACCCATCACGCTGAGCGACGGCGAACTGACGGTGCAGGCGGACTCAACGGCGTGGGCGACGCAGCTCAGGCTGCTCCAGCGCGAGCTCATCAAGCGCATCGCCGCCGGGGTGGGCGACGGCGTGGTGAAGAAGCTGAAGGTGCAGGGCCCCCAGGCTCCCAACTGGCGATTCGGCCCCAGGCACGCTCCAGGGCGCGGCCCACGTGATACCTATGGCTGAGGGCCGCCGATCGTTCAGCGGCGATCCTGTGGCGCACTGAGCGCTCACCAGCCGAATTGACCACTGGGGTCAGCCGATCCAACCCAACCGGGTCAAGTTCAGAGCCTCTGAGGCCAAATCAGGGGTGTCCTTGGTGCATCCTCGTCGTACCCGACCGGTAGAATAATGGGGAGCATGACCATCAGCGTCGCCGCTCGGCGACGTCCTGTCGCTTCATGTCGAGGAGACACCAGGCCCGTGGCAGACAAGAATGAGTACGGCGCGTCCTCAATCAGCGTCCTTGAGGGCCTGGAGGCGGTCCGCAAGCGGCCCGGCATGTACATCGGGTCCACCGGCGAGCGCGGTCTGCACCACCTGATCCAGGAGGTCGTGGACAACTCCGTCGACGAGGCGATGGCGGGTCACGCCACCTTCGTGGACGTGACGCTGCTGGCCAACGGCGGCGTGCGGGTGATCGACGACGGCCGTGGCATCCCGGTCGACATGCACCCCGTGGAGAAGGTCCCGACCCTTGAGGTCGTCATGACCAAGCTGCACGCGGGCGGCAAGTTCAACAGCGACTCCTACGCCGTCTCCGGCGGTCTGCACGGCGTCGGCATCTCGGTCGTGAACGCGCTGTCCACCGCCGTCGACGTCGAGGTGAAGCGCCAAGGTTTCACGTGGAACCAGCGCTACGAGGGCACCAAGCCCGCGCACCCGCTGACGAAGGGCGCTCCGGCGACGGAGACCGGAACCATCATCACGTTCTGGGCCGACCCGACGATCTTCGAGACGACCACCTACAACCTGGAGACGATCTCGCGCCGCCTCCAGGAGATGGCGTTCCTCAACAAGGGCCTCACGATCGTCCTGCGCGACGAGCGGGTCGTCGAGGCGGACACCGAGGTCGACGCCGAGGGCCACGTGGCGCGGGTCAAGGAGCGCACGTTCCACTACCCGAACGGCCTCGAGGACTTCGTCAAGCACATCAACCACACGCGCGAAGAGGTCCACAAGAAGGTCATCGCCTTCGACGCCAAGGGTGACGGCATCGAGGTCGAGGTCGCGATGCAGTGGAACACCGGCTACACGGCCTCGGTGTACACCTTCGCCAACACGATCAACACGCACGAGGGCGGCACGCACGAGGAGGGCTTCCGCGCGGCGCTGACCCGTGTCGTCAACGAGTACGCGCGCGACAAGAAGCTGCTCAAGGAGAAGGACACCAACCTCACCGGTGACGACATCCGCGAGGGTCTCGCCGCGATCATCTCGGTGAAGCTCCAGGAGCCCCAGTTCGAGGGCCAGACGAAGACCAAGCTGGGCAACAGCGAGGCCAAGTCGTTCGTGCAGAAGTCGACCAACGAGCACCTGGCCGACTGGTTCGAGCGGCACCCCAACGAGGCGCGCACGATCGTCACGAAGGCGGTCTCGTCGGCGCAGGCCCGGATGGCGGCCCGCAAGGCCCGCGAACTGGTCCGCCGCAAGGGCGCCCTGGACATCGGCGGCCTGCCCGGCAAGCTGAAGGACTGCCGCTCCACCAACCCGGAGGAGTGCGAGCTCTACATCGTGGAGGGCGACTCCGCGGGCGGTTCGGCGAAGGAGGGCCGGGACTCCATGTTCCAGGCGATCCTGCCGATCCGCGGCAAGATCATCAACGTGGAGAAGGCCCGCATCGACCGGGTCCTCAAGAACAACGAGGTGCAGAGCCTCATCACCGCGCTCGGCACCGGCATCCACGACGAGTTCGACCTGAGCAAGCTGCGCTACCACAAGATCGTGCTGATGGCCGACGCCGACGTGGACGGCCAGCACATCCGGACGCTGCTCCTCACCCTGCTCTTCCGCTTCATGCGCCCGCTCGTCGAGCACGGGCACGTGTACCTGGCGACCCCGCCCCTCTACAAGATCAAGTGGCAGCGGATCGACCCGGAGTTCGCCTACTCCGACCGCGAGCGCGACGGCCTGATCGAAGAAGGCCTGAAGGCGGGCAAGAAGCTCGGCAAGGACGACAACATCCAGCGGTACAAGGGGCTCGGCGAGATGAACGCCTCCGAGCTGTGGGAAACCACGATGGACCCGGCCCACCGCCTGCTCATGCAGGTGACCCTGGACGACGCCGCGACGGCGGACGAGCTGTTCAGCGTGCTGATGGGCGAGGACGTGGAAGCACGCCGCTCCTTCATCACCCGCAACGCGAAGGACGTCCGGTTCCTGGACGTGTGACGCCACCCGTCCACCTGTAGACCTACTCGCCTGGCGAAGAGGAAGAAGAACCTTGACCGAGACGACTTTGCCGCCGGGGCCGGACCACGACCGCACCGAGATGGTCGACATCCAGCACGAGATGCAGCGCTCGTACATCGACTACGCGATGAGCGTCATCGTCGGTCGTGCGCTGCCGGACGTGCGCGACGGGCTCAAGCCCGTGCACATCCGCGTGCTCTACTCGATGTTCGACTCCGGTTTCCGCCCGGACCGCAGCTACAACAAGTGCGCGCGCGTCGTCGGCGACGTGATGGGCAACTACCACCCGCACGGCGACTCGTCGATCTACGACGCGCTCGTGCGGCTGGCCCAGCCGTGGGCGATGCGGTACCCGCTGATCGACGGCCAGGGCAACTTCGGTTCGCAGGGCAACGACCCCGCGGCCGCGATGCGGTACACCGAGTGCAGGCTCACCCCGTTGGCCATGCACATGCTGGCCGACATCGAGGAAGAGACGGTCGACTTCCGGCCCAACTACGACGGCCGGATCGAAGAGCCCAAGGTCCTGCCCTCGCGCATCCCCAACCTGCTGATCAACGGCAGCTCGGGCATCGCGGTCGGCATGGCGACCAACATCCCGCCGCACAACCTGCGCGAGGTCGCGGCGGGCGTGGTGTGGGCGCTGGACAACTGGGAGGCCTCCGACGAGGAGACCCTCGAAGCGATGATCGAGCGGATCAAGGGTCCGGACTTCCCGACCTACGGTCTGATCCTCGGCAACTCGGGCATCGAGGACGCGTACCGCACGGGCCGCGGCTCGGTGAAGATGCGCGCCGTCATCGAGATCGACGAGGACGCCAAGGGCCGCACGGTCCTGATCGTCACCGAACTGCCGTACCAGGTGAACCCGGACAACCTGGTCGAGAACATCGCCGCGCTCGTCCGCGACCAGAAGCTGACCGGCATCGCGAACATCGCAGACGAGTCGAACAGCCGCCGCGGCATGCGCATCGTGATCACGATCAAGCGCGACGCCGTCGCGAAGGTCGTGCTGAACAACCTCTACAAGCACACCCAGCTCCAGTACTCGTTCGGCGTGAACATGCTGTCGCTGGTCGACGGGGTGCCGCGCACGCTGCGGATCGACCAGATGATCCGGCACTACGTGCGGCACCAGGTCGAGGTCATCGTCCGGCGGACGAGGTTCCGCCTGCGCAAGGCCCAGGAGCGGGCCCACATCCTGCGCGGCCTGGTCAAGGCGCTGGACATGCTCGACGAGGTCATCGCCCTGATCCGCCGGTCGCAGACCCCGGACATCGCGCGCACCGGTCTGGTCGAGCTGCTGTCGGTGGACGAGATCCAGGCGAACGCGATCCTGGAGATGCAGCTCCGCCGCCTGGCCGCCCTGGAGCGCCAGAAGATCATCGACCAGTTGGCCGAGATCGAGCTGGAGATCGCCGACCTCGAGGACATCCTGGCCAAGCCGGAGCGCCAGCGCGCGATCGTGCGCGAGGAGCTGATGGCGATCGTCGACAAGTACGGCGACGACCGGCGCACCAAGATCATCCCGTTCGACGGCGACGTGTCGATGGAAGACCTGATCGCGGTCGAGGACGTGGTCGTCACGATCACCCGCACCGGCTACGCGAAGCGCACCAAGACCGACCTGTACCGGGCGCAGAAGCGCGGCGGCAAGGGCGTCCAGGGCGCGCAGCTCAAGCAGGACGACATCGTGGCGCACTTCTTCGTGTGCTCCACGCACGACTGGATCCTGTTCTTCACGAACAAGGGCCGGGTGTACCGGGCGAAGGCGTACGAGCTGCCCGAGGCCAACCGCAACGCGCGCGGCCAGCACGTGGCGAACCTCCTGGCGTTCCAGCCGGAGGAGGAGATCGCCCAGGTCATCCAGATCAAGAACTACGAGGTCGCGCCGTACCTGGTGCTCGCCACCAAGACCGGTCTGGTCAAGAAGTCCAAGTTGTCCGACTTCGACTCCAACCGATCGGGTGGTCTGATCGGCATCAACCTCCGCGACGACGACGAGCTGGTCGGTGCCGTGCTCTGCTCCGCGGAGGACGACCTGCTGCTGGTGTCGACCGACGGCCAGTCGATCCGCTTCCACGCGACCGACGAGGCGCTGCGCCCCATGGGTCGTGCCACGTCAGGCGTCCTGGGCATGCGTTTCAACGGCGGCGACGAGCTGCTGTCGATGGGCGTGGTCGAGGAGGGCAAGTTCGTTTTGGTCGCCACCGATGGCGGGTACTCGAAGCGGACGCCGTTGGAGGACTACCCGGTCCAGGGGCGTGGCGGCAAGGGTGTGCTGACCATCCAGCACGACCGCCGACGTGGGAGGCTTGTCGGAGCGCTCATCGTCGACGTCGACGACGAGCTGTACGCGATCACCTCTACCGGCGGGGTCATCAGGACCAGCGCCAAGGAGGTTCGCAAGGCGGGGCGGCAGACCAAGGGGGTCCGGCTGATGAACCTCGGCGAGGGCACCACTTTGATCGCCGTCGCAGGCAACGCCGACGAGCCTTCCGACGTCCCCATTGATGGGGACGAGGCTGAGCCCGCCAACTAACGCGGACGAGAGGTTGAGGACTGCTCGTGACTTCATCCGAGAACCCGGAAAGTCGGGACGCGGACAAGACGGCGGTGATCACCAAACCTGTTTTGCAGGGTGGTGCTGACCAGGGGTCGAAGGCGAAGGTCGCCGACAAGGCGACACCTTCGAAGGGCGCGGACAAGCCGGCCGCGCCGAAGTCGGCCGAGAAGGCCGAGCCCTCGAAGGTCGCCGACGGCGCGACAGTCGAGATCTCGAAGTCGCAGGCGAAGGCGGCCGCCGCTGGTGCGGCCGCTCCGGCCACCCCGGCCGCGCAGGCGGCGCCCGCCGCACCGGGGGCTCCGTCGGTCCCGGCGGCTCCGGCTGCCAAGGCGCCCGCCGCCAAGGCACCCGAGGCCAAGGCACCCGAGGCCAAGGCCGCGGCGGCTGCTCCGGCCGCCACGCCCCCCAAGACGGCCGAGCAGTCCACAGCCGAGGCGACGGTGAAGGTCGAGGTCCCGCCGGAGGCGCCCGCCGAGCGTTCCGACGGGCTCGACTTCGTCGCGGCGGCGCCCCCGCCCTGGCAGCGGGTGACCAGCGACGCGCAGTACGGCGAGGCGCAAACGGTTGGCTACCCGACGAGCGACAGCGTGACCCCGGTCGAGCCCGCGCCCGCCGAGCAGCCCGCCTACCCGGCGCAGGACCCGGACACGGTCGCCGTGGCGCGGCCGGTCCCGCCGGATTCGGGTGGTCGGACGTCGGTGAACCTGGGCACGTCCAGCGCCCGGCCGGGTGCCGCGGCGCCCAGCGCCAGGCGTCCCGGTCGAGGGCCGCGTCGGGCGAGCCTCCAGGTGAAGCGCGTCGACCCGTGGTCGGTGCTGAAGCTCGCCCTGGTGCTCAGCGTGGCGCTGTTCTTCGTGTGGCTGGTGGCGATCGGCGTGCTCTACGGCGTGCTGAACGGCATGGGCGTCTGGGACAAGATCAACAACACGGCGCAGGACCTGCTGTCCGGCAGCGAGCAGGCCGGTGACCCGCTCATCAGCGCGGGTCGCGTGTTCGGCGTCGCGGCCATCATCGGCGCGGTGAACATCGTCCTGTTCACCGCGTTGGCCACGGTCAGCGCGTTCGTCTACAACGTGTCGGCGGACCTCGCGGGTGGTCTGGAGCTCACGCTCTCCGAGCGCGAATGATCTAGGCACCCCCGATTTGGGGCAACGACAGGCGGTACGGTAATCTTCCTGTCGTTGCACCAATCAGGGCCTATAGCTCAGACGGTTAGAGCACTTCGCTGATAACGAAGGGGTCGGAGGTTCGAGTCCTCCTAGGCCCACGATCGATTAGGTGAACCGCGCGGGGTAACACCGGGCCCGCCTTCACCGATTCGTTATAACATTGGGGATCACACCCCCAACCCCCGCCAGGGGGCCAAGGCCCCCTGGACCCCCGGTGGTCGACCATCGGGTCATCGAACGGGAGCTTCCATGAAGAAGATCATCGCACTGGTTGCGGTCGCTGGCGCCGTGCTGCTGTTCGTCAAGCGCAACAAGGCCGCGAAGGCCGACGCCGACCTCTGGCGCGAGGCCACCGCACCCACCGACTGAACCCTGCGAGGGCGGGCTCGTCTACCGCCCCCGAGAGGGGACGTAGCTCAATTGGCAGAGCACCGCCTTTGCAAGGCGGGGGTTAGGGGTTCGATTCCCCTCGTCTCCACCGTAGAAGTCCCGAACAAGCCCCTTCTCGCCGCGCTGCGAGCAGGGGCTTGTTCGTTCTGCACGGAATCTCGTCTCAACTCACGCGTTCTGCAACTCCGGAGACGCCTGACGTCGAGAAGCCAGCACCTTGTCCAACGCCCAGGCTCCAGGCCCGGTGAAGACGAGGAGCAGGAACACCCAGGAGTACATCGCCGCCAGCTCTCCGCTGTTCTCGATCGGCATCAACGCCTTCGGCTGGTGCACCGAGAAGTAGGCGTAGGCCATCGAACCCGAAGCGATGAACGCGGCGATCCTGGTACCGAGACCAACCATGATCAGCACGCCGGCCACGATCTCGATCACACCGCTCGGCCCGCTGGGCCACGTCGTGATCGACACCGGAGGCTTGGTGGTGAGGAACCCGAACAACTTCTGGGCTCCGTGGCAGGCGAAGAGCAGTCCCACGACGATCCTGAACAGTGCCAGCGCGTGGTCTCGACCGCGGTCGATAAGACTCATTCTTTGTCCTCACTAGCAGGGCGACCGGCAGGGTAAGGACAAGCTAACGCCGATGACGTTGCGTGACTAGGTCCGCAACTTATCGATCATCGACAGCAAACTGATTGGATTCAGCAAGGTGAAGCGTCGCGTGTTGTTCGCAGTACCGTCCCTGCTGCTGATCGGAGTATTGGCTGGCTGCAGCACGGAGCAACCCGTCTCAACATCAACTACGGGCAGCAAGACCAGCGTCCAACTGACACCTTCCGCTACGCCGAAAGAGGCGCCAGGGGCACCCCAGCCGGTTGCGGACGGTGACTGCCCCTATCTTTCGACAGGGGTTGTCCAGGAGTCGAACGGACAGTTGGTGCGCAAGGTCCGGTTGTCGGAGGACAGCCCCAACCCGGCGTGCTTCTTCTACGCGAACTCGACGGACGTCCAACTCAGCGTCTGGGTCTACGAGGGCGACGCCACGGTCGCGAAGGCGATCGTCGACCGCGCCGCGCCCATCGACAAGTCGAGCCCGGCGACCGCGCCCGAAGGGTGGAACGGCGGCTCGCTGACGTCCGACACCGGTGCCGTGTACGCCGTCGCGAAGGGCGCGAACGCGGTCGTCGTCACCAGCAACCAGCAGCAGACCATCAAGGCGCGCCGCATCACCGAGACGGTCGTCACCAACCTCGGGCTGAGCTGAGCCACGGGCTCGGCTCAGCGATCTCGGTTGGGCGACCGCGGGGTCGGCTCGGCAGAGGTCCCCTGTCGGGCGGGCCCCCCGACGTACAAGCTACGGCGGGGGTACGACGGTTCCGGGTTCGGTCAGCGGGGTGTGGACAACTCGTTCGGGTGGAGAACGGGGGACTGTTCAGCTGCCCGCCGGGACGCGACACGCCCGAACCGAAAAAATGGCCTGGAAATGTCAGGTCCCGTGGGTCCGTGCGCCCAACTGGGAAGCAGTGCTGGCGCGGCAGGCCCCGGTGGTGCGGGGAGCCGGGCACACCAAAGCCCCGGCACCGACAGTGTCGGCGTCGAGGCTCGGCGGCGTGTGTTCGGTGGTCAGGCCTTGCGGTCGGCCACCTGGCCGTTGCGGGCGTGCTCCGCGTCGGACCCGCGCGGCGTCGTGTCGGACCCGCGCGGCGTCGTGTCGGTCGGGCGCGGCGGAGGGGTGGGCGTGGGAGCGGTGGTCGTGGTGGGGGGCGGCGTGGGCACCGGGGCCGAGGTCGTCGGCTCCGGGGTGGTCGACGCCTGGGGCTCCTCGTGCAGGTGGACCTCCTCCGGACGCTTGGTGAGCGCCACGTACCCGGCCACGGCACCCGCGGCGAGGATGCCGAGGATCCACGGCCAGCGGCGACGGCTCTTCGGCGTCTCGCGGGCGAAGTCCTTGCGGGCCTGCTTGGCGGCCTTGCGAACGTCCTTGGCCCGCACCTTGGCGTCCTTGCGCGCTCGGACCGCGGCCTTCGCCACGTCCTTGCGGATGCCCTCGGCCCTGTCCAGCAGTTCGGCACGGGTCTGGCCGCCGCGCTTGGCGAGCTGCTTGCGCTGCTTGGCCAGCTTCTTCCTGGTCTTCCGGGTCGACTTCTCGACCTCCTCGGCCTTCGAAGCCAGCACGTCGGCCGTCTCCGCGAAGATCCCCCGGAGCTGGTCGGCCGTCACACCGCGCTCGGCGAGCTTCGTCTCCGCCCTCCCAGCGAGCTGCACCGCCGTCTCCGCACCCACGTGCCCGGCGCGGACCGCTCCGCGACGCGCCGCGCGCAAGCCGGTTCCGACGGCCTTGCCGACCGACTCACCGGCTTTGGTCATGGCCTGCACCTCGTCCATATCGCGCTCCAGAAGCTGTCGGTCAGTCATGCACTAGGCATACCCATCCTGCCCGTTCCTGAACATCGGCGCCCGGGATGGCACGATGGTGTGGTGGCTGACAGCAACGAATCCTTCGTCGGGACCAAGGTGACGGCGACCCTGCACACCTCGCAGGGCGACATCCGCATCAACCTCTTCCCCGACCACGCCCCCAAGACGGTGGCCAACTTCGTCGGTTTGGCCGAAGGCACGAAGCAGTACTCGAAGCCGAACGCCAAGGGCGAAGCCTCGGGTCCCTTCTACGACGGCTCGATCTTCCACCGGGTCATCGCGGGCTTCATGCTCCAGGGCGGTGACCCCACCGGCACCGGCCGCGGCGGCCCCGGCTACCAGATCGACGACGAGTTCGGCGCCGGTCTCACGCACGCCGGACCCGGCATCCTGTCGATGGCCAACGCCGGCCCGAACACCGGCGGCTCCCAGTTCTTCATCACGCTCGCCGCCACGCCGTGGCTCGACGGGAAGCACGCGATCTTCGGCAAGGTGACCTCCGGCATGGACGTCGTGGAGGAGATCGGCGCGGTCCCGACCGCGCGCGGCGATCGGCCGGTCGAGGATGTCGTGATGCAGAAGGTGACGGTC